>CALFSY010000116.1 GCA_937916365.1 uncultured Jannaschia sp.
TGCACGCGATCACGGCCACGTTGCCCGATCCGGCACTCTTACGCCATAACACGCGCGAATTGTGCGCCGGGTTCATCGCCGCAGGCATTGATCCGGAAAAATCCATCCTTATCAATCAATCACAGGTTCCCGAACACGCGCAACTGGGGTGGATTTTCAATTGTATCGCCCGAATGGGGTGGATGGGCCGCATGACACAGTGGAAAGATAAGGCCGGCAAAAATGCCGAGGCCGCGTCGCTGGGCCTTTTTGCCTATCCTGCGCTAATGGCCGCCGATATTTTGCTGTATCATGCCACCCATGTGCCCGTGGGCGACGACCAAAAACAGCACCTGGAACTAACCCGTGACATCGCGGCAAAATTCAATCACGACTATGGGGTGGATTTTTTTCCCCTGCCCGAACCCGTGATCGAAGGCGCGGCCACACGTGTGATGAATTTGCAGGACGGGTCGAAAAAAATGTCTAAATCCGACCCATCCGACAAAACCCGCATCAACATGACCGATGATGCCGATACAATCGCCAAAAAACTGCGAAAGGCAAAAACCGATCCCGATCCGTTGCCCGATAACGTGGCAGATTTGGCAAACCGGGCGGAGGCGCGAAATTTGGTCAATATCTATGCCGGTTTGGCCGATACCACGCCCCAGGCTGTGTTAGACGCCCATGCCGGTGCACTGTTTGGTCATTTCAAGGTCACATTGGCGGATTTGGCGGTGGCAAAACTGTCACCCATATCGGCGAACATGGCCCGCCTGATGGCCGATCCGGCCGAAATTGACCACATCCTTGGCCGCGGGGCCGAACGCGCCCGGGACATCGCCGCCCCGATTTTGGCCCAAACCTATGACATGATCGGCATGGTGCGACGCTGAACGAAAACTCATTTTATTTAAGGGTTTTTTGGTGTGTGTTACACGGAAAGGCTAAGCTATCGAAGCCGCTGTAAAATTCTAAGCGAGGCATACCCATCGGGCACCAAGCCTTGCGAAGCCTGGTAACGGCGCACCGCCTCAATCGTATTGGGGCCGATGATCCCGTCAATCCCTTCGGTGGGAAATCCGGCACGGGTTAGGCGGTTTTGCAATTCTTCGCGTTCGGCAAATGTTAGGGCGCGGTCGCCACGCGGCCATGTGGCCTGAAACGCCGCGTCGCCGGTAATACGATCGGCCAAATGCCCCACCGCAATGACATAGGCATCGGCGGTGTTATAGCGTTCGATCACGTGAAAATTATCAAAAATGATGAACGCAACGCCGTTCGCGCCCGCCGGCAACAGAATCGAGGCACGCCCATGGTCCGGCACCCGTCCGCCATTCGGCAATCGCACGCCCGCACGGTGCCAATGGGCCACATTACGTTTAATCCGTTCACCGGTTTGGGAATAATCGAACCCTTGGGGCAGGCGCACCTCCATCCCCCAGGGTTGGCCGGACGTCCATCCAAACCGCGCCAGGTAATTCGCGGTAGAGGCCAACGCATCGGCGGGGTTGTCCGACCAAATATCGCGGCGGCCATCGCCGGTGATGTCCACGGCATAGTCCAGATAACTGGTGGGCATGAATTGTGTATGGCCCATTGCCCCCGCCCACGATCCCCGCATACCATTTGGGCCTACCTCGCCCGATTGCAAAATGCGCAGCGCGGCGATCAGTTGCTCTTCAAAAAAATCGCGGCGGCGCCCATCATGCGCCAGCGTTGCCATGGCCGCGATAACGTTGGTATCCCCGCGCACGCGGCCATAGGCGCTTTCTAATCCCCAAATCGCGGCGACGATTTCGGCCTCAACCCCATAACGGCGTTCGATGGCGGCCAAGATATCGCGATGGGTGGCCAGGGCCGTTTGCCCATCGCGCACGCGGGCGGCGGAAACGGCACTGTCCAAATAATCCCACAGCGCGCGCGTGAATTCGGATTGGTTGCGATCGCGGCGAATGATGTCTGCATCGGGGCGCACCCCGGCAAAAGCGCGATCAAATGTCGATGTGGTGATACCGGCACGTTGTGCACGGGCGCGAAATTCGGTCAACCATTGTCGAAAATCCCTGTCTACACCTGCCGCCACGGGGGTGGCTGTGCCAGATGATTGCGCATGGGCACGCCGAATGGGGCGGATTGATCGATCCACGGCCAACGACACCGGCGATGTTTCCGCCGCCGCGGCGGCGGTGGGCACGATGGATGACGGCGATTGGTGTTCACCCCGCGATGCCGTCGATGGCACAATGGCCAACGACGGTAGGGCAATACCCCCCAAAAAACCCACAAGAATCATCGTTGGGCGCGGGATGAAAAACATGAGCCAAGGTTCCTGTTTCAAACTGTTCGACTTTGATTAAAGACCTATATACCAAAATTCCCGCCAATTTGCAGCCATGGAACATGACAACACGTTTCCCACTTATTAACTGAGTCCCCCAAGACACACCCACGCCTGTCGACATACGTTAGCGTCTTTTATGATTTATGTTCGCCGGATGCGTGCCCGGGCTTTGGGCTTTCTTGGTTTTGGCCGCCTCTTAGATGCTGCGCGTCCGGTGCGTTTGCCTGCTTGGTGCGGCGTTGCTTTCCCATCGAATGCAACCAATTCCAACGTTATACCACCCGTGGTGGGGTTGGTTTGGGCCAACTTTACAATAACACGGGCGCCAATCCCAATCATTAGGCCTGTGTCCGCCCCCATTAAGGTTTGGCTATCGGCATCGAAATGGAAATATTCGTCCCCCAGCGCGCGCATAGGCAGCAATCCATCGGCGCCAGTTTCATCCAGTTTCACAAAAACCCCAAAACGCGCCACACCCGAAATGCGCCCTGGCATTGTGGCCCCCACCCGTTCGCTTAGGTATGCAGCCAGGTATCGGTCGGTTGTATCGCGTTCTGCAATCATTGACCGGCGTTCGGTGTCCGATATGTGTTTGGCTGTATCTTCCAGACCATCAATATCCTCTTGGGTCAGGCCGTCATCGCCCCATCCATGCGCCGAAATCAACGCGCGATGCACGATTAAATCGGCATACCGCCGGATCGGCGATGTGAAATGCGCATAGGCCTTTAACGCCAGTCCAAAATGGCCAAAATTTTCCGGATGATAATACGCCTGCTGCATTGCGCGCAGGGTGGACAAGTTGATCGTTTCACTAAATTCGGTATCGCGCGCCGCCGCTAGCAAGACATTCAAATGCCGTGTTTGCAACACCTGCCCCTTTGCCAGGGCGAAACCGCCCGCGCCCGCCACATCACGCAATGCGTCTAATTTTTCAGGCGCGGGTTCTTCGTGCACCCGATAAAGTAGCGGGCGACGCCCTGCGATCAACGTTTCGGCGGCGGCCACATTGGCCAAAACCATAAAATCCTCGATCATCTTATGGGCATCCAACCTGTCTTTGAAGGTAACGGCGGTGACTTTGCCCTTGTGATCCAACGCAATCTGGCGCTCTGGCAGGTCCAGCGCCAGGGGTTGCCGAGCGGTGCTCGCCTTTGACAGGCTACGATATGCGGCAAATAACGGGCGGAGGGCGGTATCCAGCAATGGGGTGGTGTCATCGTTCAAGCGGCCATCAACGGCTGCTTGCGCGGCCTCATACGTTAGGGATGCGGCAGAACGCATGATGCCGCGCACAAATGTGTGGCCAATTTTGGCGCCGTATGCGTCAATCACCATGCGCACAGCGATGCACGGGCGCACCACACCTTGATGCAGGGAACATAGATCGCCCGATAACCGGTCCGGCAACATCGGCACCACGCGATCGGCGAAATAGGTGGAGTTTCCGCGTTTGCGCGCCTCATGATCCAACGCTGAACCGGGGCGCACGTAGTGGGCCACATCGGCAATGGCGACCCAAATCACATGACCGCCCAGGTTTTTCGGATCATCATCGGCGTGGGCGTAACAGGCATCGTCATGGTCCCGCGCATCGGGGGGGTCGATGGTAATTAAGGGTAGATCGCACAAATCCGTGCGGTTGCGCCCGTCTGCGGGGGCGGCACGCACCGCCTCGGCCAACACGGCATCGGGGAAAACATCGGGAATGCCGTTTTCATGGATGGCGATCAAACTCATGGCACGGGGCGCACCCGGATCACCCAAACGGGCGGCAACCCGCGCGATGGGCAACCCCAGCCGGCCCTTTGGGCCGATATGTTCGGCCTCAACCAATTCTCCATCGTGTGCCCCACGGGTATCGGCGCCGGCAACTTGCCATTCTTTGTTGATTGATTTGGAAATCGGAATGATCCGCCCCCCTTCGGCCGATTTTCTAAACACGCCCAGGATTTTTCGCGGCGTGGCGCCAATTTTCCGGATCAGACGTGCAATATAATGGTAATCTTCGCCGCGCACCTCTTGCAGGCGGGCCAACACACGATCGCCTTCACCCACCGCCGGATCGGTGGTGCGTTGGGAAAACAAAATGCGTGGGATCGGGCCGTCACCGCGCCATTCTAATGGTGCTGCAAAAACATCGCCCATGGCGTCCGTCGCCAATATCTTTAGCACCGTCACAGGCGGCAATTTTTCGGGGTCGCGGTAGGTTTTGCGCCGTTTTTCCAGATGGCCCTCGGCCTCTAGCTCTTTCAAAATTTGTTTTAGGTCGATCCGCGCGGCCCCTTTTATGCCAAAGGCTTTTGCAATGTCACGTTTCGATTGTGTGCCGGGGTGATCCGCGATCCAGGTCAAGATCTGCGTTTTCGTCGGAAGCATGGTCATAACGGCACCCTATCATGCGCGGGCCAGGGCGTCATGCGGGAATTGTATATACCCTCTGGCCGCGGGACTATGCAATGAAACTTGAAAAGTGTCTACAACCCCGTTTATCAAAGGCCTAAGGCGTTTGGAAAAATCAAGCGCCCTGGATAAAGGGAGATTTCCAAGATGTTTACAAAACTTACCGCATTAACGGCGGCCACCGCAATGTGCGGCACCATGGCGTTTGCCGATGGCCACATCGACCGCGAAGGTTGGCCGGAAAGTTTCACCGTAGGCACGGCCAGCCAGGGTGGCACCTATTTCGCCTATGGGTCCGGTTGGGCAAACCTTGTGGCCGAAGAATTGGATCTGTCCGGCGGGGGCGAGGTAACAGGCGGCCCAATGCAGAACATGGCGTTGGTCCACACCGGCGAGGCACAATTTGGCATGACAACCATGGGCCCGGCGGCGGAATCGTTGGGCGGCACAAACCCGATCGCACCCGGCCTGCAAATGACGGGGGCATGTGCGATGTTTCCCATGTATCAAACGCCATTTTCGATCACCGCATTGTCATCATCGGGCATCGAAAGCGTGGCAGATATTCCCGAGGGCGCACGCATTGGGTTTGGCCCCGCAGGATCAACATCCGACACCTATTTCCCCCGCATGATGGAGGAATTGGGCGTCGCGTTTGATCGCCGCAACGGCGGTTGGACCGACCTGGGTGGTCAGTTACAGGACGGCCTGTTGGATGTGATTGCCTTTGCCGCTGGCGTGCCGGTGCCCGCGGTGAGCCAACTAGAGGTGCAGACCGACATCAATATCATCGAATTTACCGAAGATGAACAGGCGCAAATCCTGGATACATTTCCGGTGGCCCCCTTTGAAATTGCCGCCGACAGTTACACCACGTTAGAGGCACCGGCGCGGTCGGTTTCGATGTGGAACTTTGCCATTGCCAACTGTGATTTACCGGCCAGCCTGGTTTATGCCGTGGTTGATGTGGTGATGTCGGATAATGAGCGGATGGTAAATATCCATCGTGCGGCGCGGTCTACCTTGCCCGAACATTGGGATAAGAACAATGTTTTAATGTGGCACCCCGGCGCGGCGCAATGGTTCATGGAAAACGCAGGCGCTGACATCGCCGAGGATATGATCCACCACAACGATATGTAAGATCGGGTCACACATTCCGATCCGTATCATACTGTACCGTGCCCAAACGACCTTGGGCACGGTATTTAATGATGGATAAAATGCACGCCGCGACACAAGCCGCAAAAACAAAGGACCCTGCCATGAGCGATCAGACCGAAAATAAAACGCATGTGATCGCAGACGGCGCTGATGAAGAACCGGTTGAAAACAACCGCCGCCTGTTTCAAGGGCGGGCTTATCTGATCATGGCCGCATTTTCCGCAGTCTATGCAGCCTTTCATATGATTGCGTTAAATGGCGTGTCGATTTCTGACATGACGGGCATTGAATTTGGATTTTTGCCACAATTCCCACTTGAAACCTGGAATTTTCGTATTGTGCATATCGCAGGCGCACTGGCGCTTGGGTTTTTGTTATTTTCCGCCCAAATGTTTGGAAATGATTCAACGGAAAAACAAAGTGGCCTTTGGTTGACGCTGCTCGCCACGGCGTTGGCCGTTCCGGCGCTGATTGCCGGGGCAACGGCGGTTCGTTTCATGGTTTTGATTGGTTCAGGAACGCTACCTGAACTGGGCGGGTTAACGACATGGGCGGCCTTTCCCGGCACCGATATTTATGTGCAAGAGGTGCGATGGTTCGGCATCCCGCTTTTGATTGCAACGTTCGGGGCCATTTTAACCGGCTGGTTTGAACGACGCGGACGTGATCGGTTCACCGCTTCAGACATCGTGTTGGCCCTGTGTGGCGGTGTGGTGGCGCTATATCTTATCGCGATTTATGGCACGGCGGCGCGCAATTCGGTGGGCACCCCATTTGTGCCGATTGGTGTGGCCTTTGCCGCCACGGCAGGTGCAGCCATGATTTTGGAATTGACCCGCCGCGTTGCCGGTTTGGCATTGGTCATCATCACAGGCGTATTTTTAACCTACACCTTCACCGCGCATCTATTGCCGGGGATCTTAGCGGTGCAAAGCGCATATACATGGCAACGTTTCTTTGGGCATGTGTATTCGGATGCCGGTATTTTGGGGCCAACCACCGCAGTATCATCTACGTATATCATTTTGTTCATCATCTTTGCCGCGTTTTTACAGGCCTCAAAGGTCGGGGATTATTTCGTGAACTTTGCCTTTGCCGTCGCAGGCCGGGCGCGGGGTGGCCCGGCAAAGGTCGCCATTTTTGCCAGCGGCTTGATGGGGATGATTAATGGCACGTCGGCGGGCAACGTGGTGGCGACGGGGTCGTTGACCATCCCATTGATGAAAAAGGTTGGATATGGCCGAAAAACCGCCGGCGCGGTAGAGGCGGCCGCATCAACCGGCGGCCAAATCATGCCCCCCATTATGGGCGCGGGGGCCTTTATCATGGCCGAAATTACCGGCATTCCCTATACCGAGATCGCGGTTGCGGCAATCATTCCGGCCATTCTTTATTTTGTGTCGATCTATTTCATGGTCGATTTTGAGGCTGCGAAAATGGGGATGCGCGGGATGCGCGATGATGAGCTGCCGAAATTTGCCGATATGGTGCGGCATGTGTATTTGTTCGTGCCCATTATCATCCTGATTGTGGCGTTATTTATGGGGTATTCGGTGATCCGCGCGGGCACGTTGGCCACTGTGGCCGCCGCAGTTGTGTCATGGTTGACGCCATATCGCATGGGCCCGCGTTCAATCGTAAAGGCATTTGAATTGGCCGGTGTTATGTCGATCCAAATCATTGCTGTGTGCGCCTGTGCGGGCATTATCGTAGGGGTTATATCGTTGACGGGGGTGGGCGCACGATTTTCGGCATTGTTGTTGGATTTGGCTGCGGCATCACAGATTTTGGCATTATTCTTTGCCATGTGCATCGCCATTTTATTGGGAATGGGGATGCCCACAACCGCGGCCTATGCAGTGGCGGCCTCGGTCGTCGCACCAGGGTTGATCCAACTGGGTATTCCAACCCTAACGGCGCATTTTTTCGTGTTTTATTTCGCCGTGGTGTCGGCCATCACCCCGCCCGTGGCGTTGGCCAGCTATGCGGCGGCGGGCATTTCGGGATCAAACCCGATGGAAACCTCTGTTGCATCATTCAAAATTGGGATTGCGGCCTTTATCGTGCCGTTTATGTTTTTCTATAACAGTGCCATTTTGATGGATGGCGCGTGGTTTGAAATCATGCGCGCGGGTTTTACGGCGGTTTTGGGCGTGTTTCTTTTATCATCGGGCGTGCAGGGGTGGTTTTTAGGCGCGCAGGCCGTATGGTTTTTACGGGTGGGGTTAATTATCGCGGCCCTTTTCATGATTGAGGGCGGGTGGATATCCGACCTGATCGGTTTAATAATTGCGGCTATTGTTTTCTTTGCCCAACGGGTAATTAAACCTGCGCCTGGCACCACCCTTCCCGTGCGCGGCGCGGATTGATTCATCGAATAACCACGCGCCTGAAGCACGTAAAATCGCATAACACCTACGCACGAGGTACAGCGGCAAACAATGCACCCCGGCTAGTCTTCGGTCATCCGCGCCACACGTGCGCCGGATTTTGTTGTGGTGACCACGCCCAGCGATTTTAGCTTTCGGTGCAGGGCGGAACGTTCCATTCCCACAAAATTTGCTGTGCGCGATATATTACCACCGAATCTGTTAATTTGTGCCATAAGGTAGTGGCGTTCAAACAGTTCGCGCGATTCACGCAACGGCAGGGTCGTCAAAGCCGCCGATAACGTCACATCCTGCCCATCGTCGTGTGCATCCACAACCCCCCGGGGCAGATCACCGGCCTCAATCACACCGGTTCCTTCGCCCAAGATCAACACCCGTTCGATTACGTTGCGCAGCTGCCTTACATTCCCTGGCCAAGACATGGTTTGCAGTATTGCCAGCGCATCATCCCCGATTTCCCGCAAGGGCAAACCCTGGCTGCGGTTAAATTCTGCGATGAAGTGGCGCACAAGGTCTGGAATATCATCGCGCCGGTCTTCTAGGCTTGGGATTTCGATGGGCACAACATTCAAGCGGTGATACAGTTCTTCGCGAAACTGTTCAGCGGCGATTTCTGGTTGTAGAT
>CALFSY010000117.1 GCA_937916365.1 uncultured Jannaschia sp.
CCCGGCCCCGCCATGCCATGGCAGGTTTAACCACCATGCTGGACCCCGGCCCAGACATTGACCCCGGGATCCACGCCACGGCCCTGATCCATCCAAAGGCACAGGTGGGCGAGGGGGCCGCCATTGGCCCATATGCCGTGATTGGTGCCGATGTGCGCATCGCCGCGCGCGCGCGCATCGCCGCGCATGTTACGATCGGTGCGGGCACAATCATCGGGTATGATGTGTTGGTCCACGCAGGCGTGCGGCTTGGCCCGCGCTTACAGATTGGTGACCGGGTTATCCTACACCCGGGCGCGATTATTGGTGGTGATGGGTTTTCGTTTGTTACCCCCGAACAAAATCAGGTGGAGCGCGCGCGCGAAAGCCTGGGCAAGGATGATGCGGCAGGACCACAGCAAAGCTGGACCCGTATCCATTCGTTAGGGGCGGTGGTGTTGGGCGATGACGTGGAAATTGGGGCCAACACCGCCATTGATCGCGGCACGATTGCCAACACAATGATCGGCAATGGCACAAAAATCGACAATTTGGTGCATGTGGGGCATAATTGCCAGATCGGGCAAGATTGCCTTTTGTGTGGCCAAGTGGGCCTTGCCGGGTCGGTTGTTACGGGGGACCGCGTTGTGCTGGGCGGTCAGGTGGGCGTTTCGGATAATGTAACTGTAGGCAGCGATGTTGTGGCAAGTGGGGGATCGGCCATTTTTTCCAATGTTCCGGGGGGGCGTGTTGTGATGGGGTATCCGGCGGTAAAAATGGATACGCACGTGGAAATGTATAAATCCCTTCGCCGTTTGCCCCGATTGATCGCCACAATCACGAAATTGCGCAAGGTTGTTTTCAAGACCCCTGATAAATCTTAGATCATATGCAGGTTGCGAAGGGGCGCGAACACCATGGCCGAAACGATTAGAGATAAGGTAATTGCGATCATCGCCGAACAAGCCGTTTTGGACCCTGCCGAAGTTTCGGAAAACGCCACGTTGGATGATCTGGGCATTGATAGTTTGGGGGTGGTTGAATCCATTTTTGCGATTGAAGAAGCATTTGATATTCAAGTGCCTTTTAACGCGAACGAACCAACAGAAGGCGATTTTGACATCTCTTCGGTTGCTTCGATTATATTGGCTGTTGAAAATCTGATTGCCGAACAGACTTCGGCATGAAACGGGTCGTCATTACCGGGCAAGGCACGATCAACGCGTTGGGCCATGATGTGCCTTCGACACTTACCGCGATGCGCGAAGGCCAGTGTGGGATTGGCCCGCTTGAGTTGCGCGATGTTGATCGTTTGTCCGTCAAAATTGGGGGCCAGGTTAGGGATTATGACGCCGCTGCTTTGTTTAACCGGCAACAAATCGCGCTTTATGATCGGTTCACACAGTTCACCCTAATTGCGGCGCAGCAGGCGCTGCATAACTCTGGCCTTGTGTTTGAGGGTGAATTGGCCACGCGCGCTGGTGTCGTGTTAGGCACAGCCGGGGGAGGCGTAAATACGTGGGACGAAAATTATCGTTCGGTTTATGAGGATGGCAAAAATCGTGTCCATCCATTTGTTATACCAAAATTAATGAATAATGCGGCGGCATCCCATGTTTCCATGGAATGGAACCTAAAAGGCCCATCTTTTTCCGTCGCCACGGCGTGCGCATCGGCCAACCATGCGATGGGATTGGCGTTTCAGTTGATACGGGGCGGGGCCTGCGATGTGATGGTCACCGGCGGGTCAGAGGCGATGCTATCCTTTGGGGGAATCAAAGCCTGGGAAGGATTGCGCGTGATGTCAAAAGATGCCTGCCGTCCGTTTTCGGCCAACCGCAACGGTATGGTGCAGGGCGAGGGTGCCGCTGTTTTGATTTTTGAAGAATACACCCATGCCCAACGGCGCGGTGCGGATATGTTGGCCGAGGTCGTGGGTTTTGCCATGACATCGGACGCCACCGATATTGTTATGCCATCAAAGCAAGGGGCGGCACGGGCCATCACAGCAGCGTTGCAGGATGCGCAGCTAAACACCGTCGATATTGGGTATATCAACGCCCACGGCACGGGCACCGCGGCAAATGATAAGGTGGAATGCGCCGCCGTGGCAGATGTATTTGGTCATCATGCCAATGATCTTATGATATCGTCGACAAAGTCCATGCACGGGCACTTAATCGGTGGTACAGGCGCAGTTGAAATGTTGGCCTGTATCATGGCGTTACGCGAAGGTGTGATTGCCCCCACGATCGGATACGAAGAACCTGATCCTGAATGCGCGCTGGATGTGGTGCCAAACACCGCGCGCACGGCAAAGGTAACGGCGGTTTTATCAAATGCGTTTGCCTTTGGCGGATTAAACGCTGTTTTGGCATTACGCGCCCTTACATGATTTATCCATCTATGCTGGCCTCTATCACCTGAGGTTTGGGAATAAAGACCCAGGCAACGACCGCGCCACCCGCGCATAAGGTGGCGGTAATCCACGCAAGGCTCGCAAAGGCGGTGGTTGAGGCGGCGGCATGTTGCAATGTCGCCGAAAAGGTGCCGAACCCATCGGTTCCACCTGCACGTTCGTAAAACATGGTGGCCAGGCCGCCCATCACCGCCACCGCAATCAAACCTGCAATGCGCGCCATGGCGTTGTTAACACCAGAGGCCACCCCTGTTTTATCATCATTCACAGATCCCATAACCGCGTTTGACAAAGGCGACACAACCAACGCCATTCCAAACCCCATCAAAATAGTGCCAGGTAACACAGCGATCCAAAAATTTTGGGTATGCGCTAAGAACGCAATCAATCCAAAGGCAATGGCAACGATCATACCCCCGATCCCAATCAACCGCCCCGCCCCATAAACATCAGACCACCGCCCCGCCTGCGCGGACAAAAGCGTTATAAAAACCGTTAATGGCACAAATGCGACCGAGGCCACAACCTCGGCCATGCCCCATCCGGCAATCATGGTCATCGGTAGGAAAAACAAAATCGTGCTAAGCGAAAAATAGAGGAGCGCCGTGGCAAGATTAGCGGCGGAAAACGCCGGCGTTTTGAACAGTGTTAGCGGGATCATAGGGTGCGGGGTGTATGCCTCCCAAAACGTGAAGGCCACAATGATCAAGAGGCCGGTTGCCACCAAGGTCCAATTCGCCCCCGATGCGTCGGTCGTTAACCCCCAGGCAAGACATCCCAACCCGGCCGTGATCAACACCGCGCCCACCAAATCCAATGGATGGTCGGCACGGGCGGGGTCATGCGCCACTTTGCGCAACACCAACCACAACGCTATGCCACCGAATGGCACATTTACGATAAACAGCCAGCGCCATAAATCCGCGCCACCCTGGCTTAACACCGCCCCACCTAGAATCGGGCCTAGGGCCGTCATCAAGGCCGATGCAGCGGCCCATACACCAATGGCGCGGCCCCTATCTTCGCGGGGGTATGCACGTGCAATAAGGGCAAGGCTGCCAGGGATCATGATCGCCGCGCCCACGCCTTTCAATACCCGACCTGCAATTAAGGTTTCAACATTGGGGGCCACCGCGCACAGGGCCGATGCAACACAGAAAATCCCAATCCCCCAGGCAAAGGCGCGGGCGGTGCCAAACCGATCCCCTAAAGCACCCCCCAAAAGAATAAGTGCCGATAGGGAAAACAGATAGCCATTATTGATCCACTGCGCTTGTATAAAATCGGCACCCAATGCCGCGCGCATTGTGGGCAGCGCAATGGCAACGATTGTGCCGTCAATAAACCCTAAGGCCGAGGCTAATATGGCCGCGATCAAAACGTATCGTCGATTTTCTAGGGTGCAAAATCCCGGCGTTGCGTTTGGATTTTGCGGGTTTGGCGGCGCCACGTGATGGTGTGCGAAAGTGCGATCCTTTCGCATCACAACTTAGGCTTTGCTACGATCAACGTTTGTTTTATTTGCCGTCGGTTGTGGGGCCTTAGACGGTGCCGTTTGGCGCGACGGTGCGGCCGCGGCTGTATTCGGGGCGGCGGATTGCGTGCGCTGCGGCGCCGCTGCTGCTGCCGCAGATGCGGATGATGGCGCCCCGCCAACAGATTTCCCTGTCGCAAGCGGGTCTTCGGCCCGTTGAACCGAGCCTTCAAAATAGGCGCCCGATTCAATGGCAATGGTTTTATGGATAATATCCCCTTCGACGCGCGCCGTTGAGGTTAAACGCACTTTCAGGCCGCGAACCCTGCCAACAATTCGACCGGTGACAACAATATCATCGGCAACGATTTCGCCTTCTATATTTGCGCTTTCACCCACAGTTAAAAGGTGTGCACGAATGTCGCCCTGCACTGTTCCTTCGATTTGAATATCGCCGGTTGTGCGCATATCTCCAACGATCGTAAGATCAGAGCTTAGTATCGAAGGCGCAGGTTTGGCCTTTGGCGGGGCAGAAGGTTTTGGTATAGAATCCCCTGTCGTATTGGGGATAGATTTTGTGGTAGCGCCCCCAAGAGTTGGCGCGCCGCCATCCTGTTTGGGGCCTGGTTCGTTGATTTTGGATTTAGAAAACATTACGTCCTGCCGTTATAAAAGTCATTGGATTTACAGGGTCACCACCCCGTCGCACCTCATAATGCAGATGTGTGCCGGTTGATCGCCCTGTTGATCCCATATCACCAATTCGATCCCCCCGCGAGACCCTTTCGCCCGCGCTTACATGGATACGGCTAAGATGTGCATAGCGTGTCGTAAACCCATCGCGGTGGCGGATTTCAACGGTAAGCCCATATCCATTGCGCCGCCCCGCGAACGTGACACTGCCCGCGCCCGCAGAAACAATCGGCGTGCCCCGTGCCCCGGCAAAATCTGCCCCAGCATGAAGCCGCCGCCCTCCGTTAAAAGGATCGCGTCGGTATCCAAACCCAGATGTAAAACGATAGCTGCCGCGCACTGGCATGGAAAAAGGCAACCCTTCTGCTGCGATGCGGTGCATGTTTATGTTGTCAAGTGCGGCTAAAACTTCGTTCGCACGCTGCGACATCGCATCAGGTTCTTCGCCCGAGGTTGACATTGTGATCGGTGTCAAAGGCCCGCCTTGGCCATTGTATGTTGACCGCACAGAATCAATAAGTTGATCGGTGGATAACCCCGCCGCTCGGAACATATCATCAAGCGGTTGCATGGATATGGCCACGGCATCTTCGATTTGGCGAAACACGCGTTCTTGACGTTCTTCCATCAAAGCGGCCTGAAAATTAAGCCGTTCGATTTCTGTTGTTGCCGCTGTGAACATCGTGGCGCTATCATCGCGTTGGTCCGTTGTGGTTTCCAATGCTTCGTTCAAAACCGTGACAGTGCGGGCCAAATCTTGCTCGCGCATCTCTGCTGTGACGATGGTATCGGTGTTAGGGTCCAATGCCGTGCGAAGTGCAACAACCTCGGTCCTGGCAAGATCGCGTTCTTGTATTGCAGATCGCAGTGTGCCTTGGATCACGTCAACGGCGGTTTCAAGTTCACGCCGCCGTTCTTCGGATTCTAGCAACCGGACTTGCATTTCGGCCACTTGGTCCATGGCCAATGTAAAACGATCCTGCGCCTGTAGCGCACCGGCGGCATGGGCATCGCGTTCGGCCGATAACGCATTAAGGCGTTCAAGATACATAAGTTGTTCACGCTGTGAACGTTCGCGGGCATTATCGGCACTGATCGTGTCAATCAAAAAGATTGATGTGGCAACGGCGGTCCACCCAGTAAACAGAACAAAGCCAGATAAAATTGCAGCTTGGGTTAAAGGCCGCAGGCGGATGAAACGTGTTCCATCCATCGATTTCAAAAATAGTCGTTGTTCCGGCAATCTTTTGCCTAAGGTTGCATTCGCATATGACGCAAATCGCGTTATCATCTACAAAACCTCATGTTTTCCCACGCGACGACGTGTATGCAACATTCACCAATCCACCACGGTTAATTAAACCCAGGCGGACCATACTTATTTGTGGTCGTATCTCAACCTATTATTTGAATTTATCGTGAAATGCACTGAAAAATCTATGATAAAGGTGGAAATTCACCGAAAAACATCGTTTCGTAACCACGATTAATGGGGAAATACGCGCGTTGATTGTCACAATAGTGGCATCTTAAGGCGCACATTGAAAGAGCTTTTAGTGGATTTTGGGTTTGCAATATCACGCTATGAGGTGACGGGGTGGATCAAAGATTTTTGGCGGCCTCCAACACGGCGTCGGCGTGGCCGGGCACCTTTACCTTGCGCCAGATATGGGAAAGTTCACCGTTTGAATCGATCAAAAATGTTGCCCGTTCAATGCCCATGTATTTTTTGCCATACATGCTTTTTTCAACCCAAACCCCGTAACGTTCACACACATCATCGTTTGCATCGGAAACCAAAGTAACGCCTAAATCATACTTGGCGACGAATTTATCATGCTTATCAACGGGGTCTTTTGACACGCCGATAACCGTGGCGCCGATGGTTTCAAATTCGTTGGACAGTGCGGTAAATGCCAAAGCCTCTTTCGTGCAACCAGATGTATCGTCTTTGGGATAAAAATATAAAACCACTGTTTTAGGGCGTAGCTGCGACAACGTGATGGTGCCACCCCCATCACGGGGCAGGGTGAAATCCGGGGCGGTATCGCCAATATCAAGATGGGGCATGGTCCAACCTCTTTCCATGTTGTGCGCGACCTCAATCGCGTGGTGTAAAAACGTTTGCATATTCATTTGCAAGTTAAGGCAAATGCAGCGAAAATAAAGATCAAAAAAAGGCGCAGGTATTATATCGTGGACGCAGGCAACACATCCCCCCACGACAAAGAGAACACAAAAACGCGCAAAGCCGCATTGCAAGGGCTGCGCGTGTTTGGGGTGTGTTTGATGCGGGCCATTCCGGTGCTTTTGGTTGCGGTGCTTTTGATTTTGGGGGCGCTATGGTGGCGGCTTTCGACCGGGCCTTTACCTTTACCTGAAATCGCGCGTGTGCGCCTTGAAACAATCCTAGATCAATCTGTGCCAACAGCCCGCGTGCGCCTAGGGGATGCTTCGATCGCCTTGCCCGATGGTATCGCCCCAGAGATTATGTTGACTGATGTTGTGCTGAGGCACCCCGATGGTGATGTCCGCGCCGCCTTTCCAGAGGTTCGCGTTGCATTAGCGATGTCGTCGTTGTTGCAAGGGGCACTGCGTTTGACGGGTATTGAAATCGCCGGTGCCGGCCTACGGCTCAGCCGCGATGCCAATGGCGCATTCGATCTGCGTTTTACCCAAGGGGACGAAGGCGCGCCACTGGGCCTTTCGGAAACACTGGCGCGAATTGACACGATATTTACGGCCCCCGCATTTTCGGACCTCGCGCTTGTGGTTGGCCGTGATCTGAACATAACCTTGGTCGATGCGGCCACGGGGCGCGTCATGCAAATTCAAAATGCACACATGCGGCTGGATCGTAAAAATGACGATCTAACACTAAGCATGGGTGGCGCCTTGGAACGCAACCCAGAGGCTATCGATTTAGAACCGACCATTGATTTGGCCATCACACGAACGGCGGGGGCGGTGCACACCGATATGGGGTTGACCTTTGCCGATCTTTCCGCGCGCGATGTGGCAACATTTGCGCCGGTTTTGTCGTGGCTTGATTTGATAAACGCGCCGATTTCCGGGCGCCTTGTGGCGCGGCTAGGTGATGATGGCGGGATTGGCGATTTATCCGGCGCCCTTCATATTGGAACGGGCAACGTATTATTCGAAGGGATTAACGCGCCCTTACCATTTGATCGTTTGGAAATTGCGGTTGAATACGACGCCGCAACCCAACGAATGGCATTTACACTGTTCGAACTTGACGCCCCCGAATTGCGATTTTCGGCCCAAGGTTATGCGGATGCAAGCGCAGATGGAAATACCTTTACCGGTCAATTTCAAGTCAGCGGGATCGAGGCCGATCCCCGGCATTTGTTTGTATCGCCCTTAATCCTGGATGGGGCGGTGGTGGATATGCGGTTGATCTTAAGTCCGCATTTGACGTTGGAAATTGGTCAAGCCACCCTGCACGATGGATCACTTCAGGCGCGCGCGTCCGGGCGCGTCCAAGCGCGTGACAACGGATTGGATGTGCGACTAGATGTGACTGTTGCAACACTCGAAGCCGAACAAGCGCTAAGTTACTGGCCCCTGGCCGCCGCGCCCAGATTGCGGGCTTGGATCTCCGAAAACCTGTATTCTGCGACGTTGCATGGCGTTGATTTTGCATTGCGCATGGGGCCTGATGCGCCCCTACGCCACGCGCTGCAATTCGATTTTACCAATACCCAAGTGCGCGCCATCCGCACATTGCCCCCGATTCAGAACGCGATGGGATACCTTAACCTAAACGGTTCGCGCCTGATCGTGCGCGTGGATGAAGGCACAATATCCCCCCCCCCAACGGATACGGAAACGGAAACGACACAGGCGCACGTGACCATCGCCAATGGCACCATGATGGTAGAAGATGTCAGGATCCGTGGCCCCGATGCACAGTTTAATTTCGATGTCAGGGGGGATGTGGGCGATGTGCTTAGGCTACTGGCCGAACCACCCGTGGCCTTGTTTGCACGTGGTAATTTAACGCCCGACGATATTGGCACGGGACAGGCCGACATTGCCGTACAGTTGAACGCCCCCCTGCGGCGTGGAACCCAGTTAAGCGATGTAAACTTCACGGCCGAGGGGGGCGTTACATCGTATCAAAGCCGTAACCTGGTGCCCAACCGAACCCTAGCCGCCCAACGCCTAACCCTATCAGCATCGGATCGAGGCGTGACTGTGCAGGGGCAGGTCAACCTGGATGGTGTGCCCGCCACAGGACAGTGGAGCCGCGCGTTGGGCACAGAAAACCGAACTTCGCGTATTGAGGCGCGCGTAACGCTGACCCCCGATGATTTTTCACGCCTTGGGATTATCTTGCCCGATGGTATGGTATCGGGCCGTATGCAAGCCGATGTGGCGGTTGATTTTGCGCCGCAACAGCCGCCGGTGTTATCCCTACAGTCCGATCTGGTGGGGATGGGGGTATCGTTGCCGCCTTTGGGTTGGCGCCTAAGGCCCGATCAAAGCGGCGATTTGACATTGCAGGCCGACCTTGGCCCCGCGCCCTCTGTGCCGCAGATTGAATTGCGTGGTGGTGGGTTGACGTTGACAGGATCAGTTGACCTGAACCCTGGGGGGGGATTTGCGCAGCTAACGGCCGACAGCTTGCAAGTGGGGCAGTGGTTGGATGTGAGCGGGGCCTTGATTTCGCGAGGGTCGGGGCAAGCGCCTCGTATTGAGGTATCAAGCGGTGTTTTAGACGTGCGCCGGGCCCCCAGGATACAACAATCCAGTGCAGGCCTTGGCGGGCCTATAGATGTGACACTCAATAGATTGCAAGTGACCGAGGGGATCGCGTTAACCGGCCTGCGTGCGGATTTGACGTCTGATGGCGGGCTTTCAGGGCCATTCAATGCGCAGGTGAATGGTGCCGCCGCCGTGACAGGCACGTTGGTTGTTACCGGTAATGGACCATCGGTGCGTATTGTTGCCGATGACGCTGGCGCGGCCCTGCGGGCGGCGGGATTGTTTGATGGTGTATTTGGTGGCAACATGGAATTGCGGTTGAACGCAACCGGTGCCGCGGGCACATATGATGGCCAATTTACAATGCGTAACGAGCCGCGGTTGCGCGGCGCGCCTGCGGTTGCCGAGCTGTTGAACCTTATCTCTGTTGTGGGACTTTTGGAACAGTTGTCGCAAGAGGGCATAAACCTAGGCGGTGTCGATGCGCGTTTCCGCATCACCCCCGATCGCATCGTGCTGAGCCAAGGCACAGCTGTGGGGCCTTCGATGGGGCTTTCGATGGATGGGATATATTATACCGCCGCGCGGCAATTTGATATGCAGGGCGTGATTTCGCCGCTATATTTGATAAACGGTGCTATGGGGGCATTTGTGGCCGCGCGCCGGGAAGGTGTGTTTGGGTTTACCTATCGCCTACGCGGGGCGCCGGAAAATATTGATGTATCGGTCAATCCTTTATCCATTATGGTGCCTGGAATTTTTCGTGACATTTTCCGTCGGCCATCGCCGGACTTATCGGCGGCAGAATAATGCGCTTAGACTATCAAACCAATGCAACTAGATGATTTTGATTTTGATTTACCCGAACATCAAATCGCCACGCGCCCTGTGCGGCCCCGGCGTTTTGCCAGGCTTTTGCACGCTGAAAACGGCCAAATCGCCGATCGGCATGTATTTGATTTGCCCAATATCCTAAGGCCCGGGGATCGTTTAGTGCTAAACGACACAAGGGTCATTGCCGCCCGATTGTTGGGGCAGCGTTGGCGCCACGGTGCACAAGGCCACGTATCGGCGAAAATTGATGTAACGTTGCTAAGCCCACGGGCAGACGGCGGTTGGACGGCCTTGGCCAAACCCATGCGCAAATTGGCCGTGGGTGATCAGATTGTATTTACAGATGATTTCACAGCGACAGTGGTGGGCATTGCCCCTGATCTGGTGTTACGATTCAACTGTTCGGGGGATGATTTCGATGCCGCACTGGACGCGGCGGGTGCAATGCCGTTGCCCCCTTATATTGCTGGCAAACGCCCGCCCGATGTCCGCGATCGTAACGATTATCAAACGATTTGGGCCAAACATACCGGTGCCGTGGCGGCCCCGACGGCAAGTTTGCATTTCGATCAACCGTTGTTGGATACATTGCGCCATCGCGGGATCGGCATGACCTTTGTTACACTGCACGTCGGTGCGGGCACATTTTTGCCCGTAAAAGTGCAAGATGTGACGCGCCACAAAATGCACGCTGAACGGGGGCGGGTGTGCGCCCAAGCAGCGGCGGAATTAAACGCCGCACGCGCCGCCGGTGGCCGCATTATCCCTATTGGCACCACCGCGCTGCGCCTGATTGAAAGCGCGGCAAACCCCGATGGTATGGTGCGTGAATTTGACGGTGAGACCGATATTTTTATTTACCCGGGATACAAATGGCGGGTTGCCGATGGTTTGATGACCAACTTTCATTTGCCGAAATCAACGCTGATGATGTTGGTTGCCGCCCTCATGGGTCATGCGCGGATTATGGCAATCTATGCCCATGCTGTTACCCAGGGGTATCGGTTTTTTTCTTATGGCGACGCATCGTTGCTTATTCCGTCGCGGATGTGATAGCGTGCCGATGCGAATCGCGGTTTTGATAAGTTTGAACACACCGCATCATGACAAAACACCGCCGCGCCTGTTTTCACCCGTTTTAAGGATTTTGCGCCATGATTTACGTTTTGCGGGCTTCGTGGGCTTTGCTATTGGGGATGTTTTTTCTGCAAATTGGCAATGGTTTGCAGGGATCGTTGATAGGGGTGCGCGGCACGATCGAAGGATTTTCGGTTTTTGAAATGTCCCTTATGGGATCGGCGTATTTCCTGGGCTTTTTGGGGGGATCAACCCTGGCGCCGAAATTCATTGCGCGGGTTGGCCATGTGCGGGTTTTTGCGGCCCTTGCGTCGCTGATTTCGGCCGCGGTGATTTGTTATCCGATCATTGCCGATCCTTGGGCGTGGATGGGGCTGCGCGTTGTGATCGGGTTTAGTTTTTCGGGCGTATATGTCACCGCCGAAAGTTGGCTCAATAATGCGGCAACCAACGAAACGCGGGGGCAATCATTGTCCACTTATATGTTGGTTCAGATGCTTGGCCTGGTTGCGGCGCAAAACATTTTGTCCGCGGGCGACCCATCGGGGTGGATTTTGTTCGTAATCCCATCGATTTTAGTTTCATTAAGTTTCACACCAATCCTTTTAACAGTGCAACCAACCCCCGCGTCTGAGGCCACGCGCCCCATGACGCTGGCCAATCTTTACAAGGCGTCGCCATTCAGTGTTGTGGCAATGTTATTTTTAGGGAGTGTTTTTGCCGGCCAATTTGCGATGGCTAGCGTTTACGCAACCCAGCAGGGCCTAGCATTGGCCGAATTGTCGGCCTTTGTATCCAGCTTTTTCATCGGCGCGATTGTGTTGCAATACCCGATTGGATGGTTGTCGGATCGGATGGACCGGCGAATTTTAATTGTTGCGGCCTCTGGGTTGGGGGGGGCCATAGCCATTGGTGGTATTTTGTTTGGGCATTCTTATGTCACCCTTTTTATTGTGGGGACGTTATCGGGTGGCACGGCGCAGCCACTTTATGCCCTTATCATTGCCTATACCAATGATTACCTGGACCCCGATGATATGGCCGCCGCCGCCAGCGGCTTGGTATTTGTCAATGGCATCGGGGCGATTTTCGGCCCCCCTGCGATGAGCATGTTGATGACCCAATTCGGGCCAGCGGGATTTTGGGTTTTTCTTGCCGTTGTTATGGCTTTCATTGCAGGATATGGATTGTGGCGGATAACACAACGTGCCTCGGCCTATGCCGAAGAAGACCAGTATGAAGCCGTATCATATGCCCCACTCTTACCCGGTGCGGCATCCCCCGTTGCCGTGGAAACCGCGCAAGAATTATACGTAGAAGCCGCCGAGGAATTGGCCGAAACATCCGAAACCCAACCATAGATTTTGTCAAAGGGGCGCCATACAATGCAACATGCGGCGACAAATATCACGCCAAACGATATTTCGAAGTTTTGGCGCGATGCAGGCCCTGAAAAATGGTATAAACAATCGGATGAATTCGATGCCGAAATTCGCGATCGATTTCAAAATATCTGGGAAACCGCCCGCGCGGGCGCGTTGGATCATTGGCAGGAAACCGCAGATGGTGCCTTTGCCCTTCTTATTTTGACCGATCAATTCCCGCGCAATATGTTTCGGGGGGATGCACGTGCCTTTGCAACGGATGATTTGGCTAGAAACATCGCACGCCATGCCATCGACCAAGGGTGGGATCTGCAAACCACAGAACCAGAACGGCAATTTTTTTACATGCCGTTTATGCATTCAGAATCGCCCGATGACCATGACGATTGCGTTCGTTTGGTGGCAGATCGTATGCAAAATCGTGACACACTGTTACATGCACAAGTTCACCGCGAAATCATCCGTCGGTTTAACCGCTTTCCTTACCGCAACGACGCCCTTGGTCGCACGACGACCGAGGCCGAACATCGTTTCCTGAACGAAGAAGGCGGTTATGCCGCAATCGTGCAAAATCTAAAATCGCAGGAAAAATAAAACCCCAACCCGATGTGTGAGCCAGAGCGACACAGTCGCTTGACGATTATGCCGCACAGTGCCACGCCTTACCCCGCGTTAGTATCCAAGGCGACCATACCTTATGACGAAATCTGCCTCGCTGTTCACGCCTGTTTTGATTGGTGGATGTTTTATTATCCTCATTAGCTTTGCCATTCGGGCAAGTTTCGGGTTGTTTCAAATTCCTATCTCTGAAGAATTTGGATGGCTGCGGGCCGATTTTTCGTTGGCCATTGCGATCCAAAACCTAGCTTGGGGCATTGGGCAACCGATTTTTGGGGCGATTGCGGAAAAATTCGGCGACCGTAAGGCGATCATCCTCGGCGCGGTTTTATACGCCGTAGGGTTGATTGTGTCATCCCAAGCGGTCACCCCAGGGCAGCATCAATTATTGGAAATCCTGGTGGGATTTGGGATCGCGGGCACGGGGTTTGGGGTGATTTTGGCGATTGTGGGCCGCACAGCATCAGACGCAAACCGATCCGTCGCGTTGGGCATTGTTACCGCCGCCGGATCGGGTGGGCAGGTGATCGGCCCCCCAATCGCCGAGGCATTGTTGGACATTTTGCCCTGGCAAAGCATTTTCGTAATCTTTGCCGGTGCTGTTTTGGCAACCCTTCTGTTTTTGCCATTGTTACGCACATCCCCCCCGATGAGCAAAGCACAGATCGAAGAATCGATGCTTGAAATCCTGGGCAAGGCGTTTCGCGACCCATCGTTCAGTTTGATTTTCATAGGCTTTTTTTCGTGCGGGTATCAGTTGGCCTT
>CALFSY010000118.1 GCA_937916365.1 uncultured Jannaschia sp.
TACTTGTGTTAATGTGATTAACATTCACATGAGACGAAACACAGAGAAAGGATCGCAAACTATGACCACCCCGTCCACCCACGCAGTCCCAAGCGGCCAAGGTTGGTTTTCCAGGGCCGAAACCTGGCTTGACTCAAAAGGTCAGGGCGCATGGATCGCCGCTATGATTGTTGGCTTTATCGTTTTTTGGCCGATTGGCATAGCATTTCTTGCTTATATGATATGGAGTAAACGCATGTTTCATGGGTGCAGTAAATCCCGCCATCACACACATTCACGCCATAAATTTCGGTCTTCGGGAAATACGGCGTTTGATGCGTATAAGGCCGACACCTTGCGCCGGTTAGAGGAAGAACAAGATGCGTTCAAAGCCTTTTTGCAACGCCTGCGCGATGCAAAAGATAAGGCAGAGTTTGATCAGTTTATGGCGGATCGCGCCACCAAAACCGATCCAGAACAGGGCCAAGCGGGCGATTTAAGATCCACCACACCGCCCCAAACCTAAGGCATATTTTTGTCCTGCATACGGTTCGCGCCCCATGATACAGGGCGCGGCCAAACTTTTATCCGGTGAAATTTTCGTTCCAACATCGTTTTCGCGCGATGTCACGGTAACAATGGACCATAATCCAACCACCCCGCGCGGATTTGGCACACGTTGGCTTGCATCAGCCACCAATAAATAGGCGAAATTCCCCTTGCCCCCGCGCTTAGGGCGGTGCAGGCTTTGATTACGTTTGATTAGAAAATCGTCACTATGCGCCATACATTTCCTATCACACCCCAATTTTATGTGACGGCACCGCAAAGCTGCCCTTATCTGGAAGGGCGCGTTGAACGGAAACTTTTTACTGCACTGCAAGGAGAAGATGCGCAAAAATTAAACGATACCTTATCTAAACAAGGGTTTCGACGGTCACAAAACGTGCTTTATCGGCCTTCATGCACAGAATGCGCTGCGTGTCTTTCGGCACGTATCCGTGTGGCTGACTTTCATCTCAAACGCAGCCACAAGCGTGTTTTACGCCAAAATACTATCGTTACACACAACGCGCGTGCACCTTGGGCCACAGAGGAACAATTTGCGTTATTCCGCACCTATCTTGATGCGCGACACACCAATGGTGGGATGGTCGACATGGATATTTTTGAATTTGCCGCCATGATCGAAGAAACACCCGTATCCACGCGCGTGCTGGAATATCGTGATGCATCAGGATTGGCGGGTGAAAATAATCTAATCGCCGTTTGTTTAACGGACATATTGGAGGATGGATTTAGCCTGGTTTATTCGTTTTTTGCCCCGGAATTACGGGCCAGATCACTGGGCACGTATATGATCCTTGACCATGTGGCACGTGCCCAAGATGCGGGGCTTCCGTATGTATACCTTGGATATTGGGTGCCAGGCAGCCCGAAAATGGATTACAAAGCCAATTTTCCAGCACTTGAGGTATATGTAGGCGAAAAATGGCAACCGCTTGACAATCCAGACACGTATTCCAACAAAACGCACCCTCTATCTGTTGAACCCATTGCGCGGCAGGTTGCGCAAATCACGCTCCCTAATTCGCATCAAAAGCGTCGGGAAATGTAAGCGCAGATTTCAAAACGGCGTGTCGTGTGATATAAAATTTCGACGTGCAGAAAACTTTTCACACCGGCGGAGTCACAAAACCCCTAAATTTGTATACACCCAAATCCGTTGATACCCGATATGCGTATCTAAATCTCACCAGATAAAAATATAAACCTTCAATTCGGTAGCAAATCAGGGACGATTGTTACAATCCCCGGAAACACCCACAACAAGCCCAAACCAATAACCTGAATCGCCACAAATGGCATCACGCCTCGATAAATATTGCCAGTTGTCACTGTTTTCGGGGCAACACCACGCAGGTAAAACAACGCAAAACCAAACGGTGGTGTTAAAAATGATGTTTGTAAATTTACCGCAATCATAATCGTCACCCACTTTGGGTCCAACGTGCCGCCATAAATAACCGGCCCTACGATTGGGATCACGATATAAATAATTTCCAAGAAATCCAAAACAAACCCAAGGATGAATAAAATCAACATCACAATCAAAAATACCCTTTGTTCATCATCAAAGGATCGTAGAAAATCTTGAATATATTCTTCCCCCCCAAACGATATGAGAACGAGATTCAGAAGTTGCGATCCAATTAAAATGGTAAACACCATTGAGGTGACCTTAGCCGTTTCTCGCACCACCGGTGCCAAAATATTGTTGCGCAACAACACCCAACACGAAAATAAAAGCCCGAAAAACGCAAAATGATACGCAGCCTGGGCAATCACATAGGCCACCCAATCTTCGAAAGGCACGACATCACGTGTCACGCGCAGATCAAAATTCACCCCTGCAAGGATCATGATAATAACCGCAAAAGAGGCCCATATCACAATTCGGGATGTGCCGTGCTCTTCTTTCAATTTGCGGTGCGCGGCCAACATAATGGCGCCTGCGGCCCCAAGTGCGGCCGCCGGTGTGGGGTTGGTGATGCCCCCCAAAATCGATCCCAAAACCGCCACGATCAAAATTAATGGCGGAAATACCACGCGCAATAATTCATTTTGTGCCAACCGCCCCAAAGCGGGAAAAACCCCATAAAGCGTGATCGCCGTGGGCAAAGCCAACATCATAAATGATGCACCAGCACCGCTAAGAGGTGTTATGAACACTGCGTCAACCAGGAAAGCCAAAATAACCCCAACCGCCCCAATTAACAACGGTGTTGGATCGGCGGTGGGCGACACCCCACGTGCAACAGATAAGATCAGGGGGAACAAGGCGAACATCACCGCGATACCTATGCCGATGGGGGCCACATTGGCCGCAATTTCGGCTTGCGCAATGGCTAGCTCTTCCTCGGTTAATTCCAGATCTGTTTGAATGCTGGTGTTTTGGTCCGTGGTTTGTTGCGCTGCGCGTGCGGCAACGGATGTGTCCCATGCTTCTTGCCCATGCAGATCAATCATCGCAGCCTGGCATTGGGGCGACACATTGGTGCGCAGGTTTGGGCCGACCTGATTTTGTTCGATTTGATTGGTCATGAAAATTGCTTGGCTGCCCACAACACCAGTTCCAGCGGCCAATCCTACGGCAATCAAAATTGCGGCAGGCACAGCCAAATACCAGGTGCGCGCCTCATTTGGGGAAATCGGTTCGCCGCCTTGGTCATCACCCAAACGCACAGGCGGAGCTTTTGCCGGATTCACCAGTGCAAAGCCAAAAGCATAAACGGCGTATAGGCCCGCCAAAAATATGCCTGGCAATAATGCAGCCTGAAATAATGTGCCCACGGACAAAACCGCAGGTTCGCCCAGATACGTCAACGCATCGGGGCACCCCACCAATGCCGCGCGCGTTTCTTGCCCCGTGGCATATAAATCCCCCACCAACGTGCCCAACAAAACGATCACGATGGACGGTGGAATGATCTGCCCCAACGTGCCAGAGGCCGCTATAACACCCGTGGCCAATTCGGGCGAATAATGATTGCGCAGCATTGTTGGTAGGGCCAACAAGCCCATCGTAACCACGGTTGCGCCTACAATCCCCGTTGAGGCCGCCAAAAATGCCCCCACAATCACAATCGATACCGCCAAACCGCCTGGCAATGGCCCAAATACACGCGCCATCGTGGTCAACAAATCCTCGGCGATTTTTGATCGTTCTAGCGTAATGCCCATCATCACAAACATTAAAACGGCCAACAAGGTTTCGATGGATTGCCCCGCAATCACACGTTCATTCATCCGGTTAACGATGAACGAAATGTTGCGCTCCATCGCCTGTTCCCAACCACCGGGGAACAAATGTTCCTCAACCCTGGGTAAATCGGGATATCGAAACACCGATATGGCCTCACGCGCGACACCTTCGGCCAAAAGGGCGGCATAATCGGCGGATGCAGTATCAATCGCCTGATGGATCAAAAGCCCCGCCGAATCGAGTGCGGCAATCATGGCAAAAGAAATAACCCCTGCCCCACCAATGGCGAAAGCCACCGGAAACCCCGTCATAATCCCAGCGAATAAGGTCAAAAAAACGATGATCAGGCCGATTTCGACGCCATCCAATCCCAAAAGCATTATCGCCTGCTCCTCCTACGCCACACCTCAATCCTTGGGGCGGCATCGTTTGTAAATCGTATCCTAAGACTACCTAAGTTGCACCGGAATGGGCGGTATGGGCCAAATCTTCGGCCTCATCCCCCAATACGTCTTTATCAAGGTATTTTCCCGCGCTTTCTTCGCCTTCGCGCCATTCAAGGTATGAGCGCCAAAAAAACGCCACGGCCTGCAAAAACACCAAAACACAAAAGGCCACGAGCAAAACCTTAAACAGGAAATAGGCGTTGAAACCATTAGGGCTAAACCCGATGGTTTCAACGTTCCAACGTAGAACGCGGGCCTGCATCAACATTCGATCAAGATCAGAGGTGGCCGAGGGGTTTGGCACTACCAAATGGCGCCACATAAAAAACCACGCGTATAGATAAATAATAATAACCGCAGGCATCATGAAAAATAAACATCCCACCATATCAATGATCCGTTTGGTGCGATATTTGACAGCAGAATACACCAAATCAACCCGCACGTGCCCCCCCTGCACAAAGGTGTAGGTCACGCATAGGCACACAACCATAGCATTATAAAGTTTCAGTTCCTCGCCCCACCAGCTTAGGTCTTGGACAAACGCATTGCCAAATGGGCCAAGTTGGATCTCCGCAACTCTGAAAATCCGCTGCAAAAAAACGATCATCACTTGCTGTAAAACCATCAAAAGGCCAGCCCAGGCAAAAAAACGCCCTACCGCATTGGCAAAAGTTTCCAAAACCCGCACGCCCCACCATAAAATGGCGCGTCGCCAAGCCATACCCAACGCCGTGATAATGGCAAAAATAGTAAAAATGACGAAAAAGAATTCAACCGACCCACCATAGTAGATGAATCGGACCAATGCCTCACGGTTACCCCAAAACAACCAATCCTGTGGGTTAATAATCGCCAGAAACAAATGATAAGGGGCAAGCGCGATATTTTGCAGCACCCACAAAATGAATTCACCCATGGTGGGTTTCCCCTTTAGAAAAACACCTCTTTCGCGCAAACATTATGCGACGGTGGTTTTTAACAACGCAAATTATACGCAAGGCAAACTTTCCGCCCAGGGGGTGTTATGCCCCCGGGCGGAACGGATGAACCGCAAATAACCTTATCCGGCGTTTACGCGGTTTCTTTGACGCATGTATTCACCATCGCCAATTTCAAACCATTCTGCCGATTCGCGAAGCGAGGCAAAATAGCTGTTTGCGATTTCGGCATAGATTGGATCACCCATGTTTTCTTCGCGTACTTCGGCGGCGGCACGCCCAAATGCATCCCAAACATCATCGGGGAATTCACGGACCTGCACACCTTCACTTTGTAAGCGGGCCAATGCAGCACCGTTTTCGGCCAACGAAAGCGATAGGTTATCGCTATGGACGGCCTTTGCGGCAACTTCGACGATCTTTTGCTGTGTCGGGGTCAAAGATTCCCACACTTCCATGTTCATCGACAGCGTAAGCGCCGATCCTGGTTCGTGGAAACCGGACGTGTAGTAAACGTTTGTCACCTCTTGGAAACCCATACGTTCATCCGCAAAGGGGCCGATCCATTCGGCGCCATCAATT
Source organism: uncultured Jannaschia sp. (assembly GCA_937916365.1). Classification (GTDB taxonomy): domain Bacteria; phylum Pseudomonadota; class Alphaproteobacteria; order Rhodobacterales; family Rhodobacteraceae; genus JANSYL01. Next base: position 5,715 of record CALFSY010000118.1, read on the forward strand.
TGACCCGAAGCCAGCGCCTGATAAATTTCACCACCCGGGATGTTTTGCACCGATGCGCCCAAGCGGCCCAGCACCTGGCCACCTTGCCCTGGCATACGGAAACGCAAACCTTGTAAATCCTCGGCCGAATTGATTTCGGTGTTAAACCACCCGCCCGGCTGCATTGCGGTATTGCCGCAAATAAACGATTTAAGGTTGAACAGTGCGGCAAGTTCATGGTGATGCTCCATACCGCCACGGTGGTAATACCAATTTGTCAATTCCTGACCAGTCATCCCAAACGGCACAGATGTGAAAAAGGCAAATGCCGGATGTTGGTTCAGGAAATAATAATCGGCCGAATGATACATATCTGCCTGCCCCGCGGACACGGCATCAAATACCTCGAACGCACCAACCAAGCTTCCGGCGGGCATTTTGTTGATGGTCAACTGTCCGTCGGTCATTTCTGTGATATACTCGGTGGCCAGTTGCGCGGCATCATCGAAAATTGCAAAACCGTCCGGAACCGATGTAACAAGCGTCAGTGTGCGGTTACCCTGTGCATAAGCCGGCGCAGCCAGCGTCGCCGATGCGGCAGCGGCCCCGCCCAGTGTGGACGTTCTAAGAAAAGAACGACGATCCATGTTGGTATCCTCCCATTTGGATGCCTTCGTAACCATAGGACAATGTCGATCATGGCCCGAAGATTTGGTATAAAGTATGTATAGCCTAGCGAAGCGCGCGCGCGTAGGAAACCATTTTTTCAAATCGCAGGCAAAGGATTGCCTTTTTGGATAGTCGCAGACAGCAATCCAATATCAAAACTTGACCATTGACGCCGTATTCTCACACACTTATGAGTATTAGGTGGATTTAGTGTAAGGGTAAATCTTGTGATACTTCTTTTGGTGATTGTGGGGCATACGCGCATGGGTTGGTGACATCACCCCAAATGGTACCCATGCGCCCTCGGACATAACCATCCGGGGGCTTTTTTATGTCATACACATCTTTTGCTATGGTGTGTAAATGCCGCGACCAAAGACCAAGGGATAGAAACACAAGGTCAAAAGGTAAGGAGAACCGCAATGACCCGTCATATGACCGGTGCGAAAATGGTGGTCGAAGCGCTGAAAGATCAGGGCGTTGATACAGTATTTGGGTATCCCGGTGGTGCGGTGCTTCCAATCTATGATGAGATTTTTCAACAAAACGCAATTCACCACATCCTAGTGCGCCATGAACAAGGCGCCGTTCACGCCGCCGAAGGGTATGCCCGATCCACCGGCAAACCCGGGGTGGTGTTGGTAACATCCGGCCCGGGAGCCACCAACGCGGTAACGGGCCTGACCGATGCCTTGATGGATTCGGTGCCTATCGTTGTGTTGACCGGCCAGGTGCCCACCTTCATGATCGGATCAGATGCCTTTCAAGAGGCCGATACCGTTGGTATCACACGGCCCTGCACCAAAATGAATTGGTTGGTCAAAGATACCGAAACCCTGGCAGGCACGATTCATCAGGCATTTCATATTGCGTGCAATGGCCGTCCGGGGCCTGTTTTGGTGGACATCCCCAAAGATGTGCAGTTCGCCACCGGCACCTATGTGGAAAAACAAGCGGCCAAAACCAGCCACTATCAACCACAGGTCAAGGGCGATACCACCATCATTACCGCATTGGTTGCCGCGATTGAGACCGCCGAACGCCCGATTTTTTATACCGGCGGCGGGGTTATCAACGCCGGTCCCAAAGCCAGCGCCTTGTTACGCGATTTGGTGGCGGGCACGGGGTTTCCCATCACCTCGACCCTTATGGGGTTGGGGTCTTATCCCGCCTCGGGCGACAAATGGTTAGGCATGTTGGGTATGCACGGCACGTATGAGGCCAACCTGGCCATGCACGGGTGCGATTTGATGATAAATGTCGGTGCACGGTTTGATGATCGCATTACAGGGCGCGTTGCCGATTTTAGCCCCCATTCCCGCAAGGCCCATATCGATATTGATCCATCCTCCATTAACAAGGTCATCCATGCAGATTTCCCCATCATCGGCGATGTCGCCCATGTGTTGGAGGAGGTGTTGCGCATCTGGCGTGCACGCGGCGCAAAAACCAATGCGTCGTCTGTCAACGCATGGTGGGATCAAATCAACACATGGCGCGCGGTCGACTGTTTGCATTATACACCCGCAACCACAACAATAAAACCGCAATACGCGTTGGAACGGTTAGAGGCGCTGACCAAAACCCATGACCGATACATCACCACCGAGGTGGGCCAACATCAAATGTGGGCGGCCCAATTTTTAGGGTTTGAAGACCCAAACCGATGGATGACATCGGGTGGCCTGGGCACCATGGGGTATGGTGTGCCGGCCTCAATCGGGGTGCAAATCGCCCACCCAGATGCCCTGGTCATCAATGTGGCGGGTGAGGCCTCGTGGCT
>CALFSY010000119.1 GCA_937916365.1 uncultured Jannaschia sp.
CTTGGCGATACACCTCACACGGCGGAAGGGGCGGCAAATCCTGCGGCACTTGTGCGTGGGGGGGTAAGGCCGTGAATAATGCGGTAAAGATTAATCCTATGATTATTGCTAAGGGCCGGGTCGTTTTTATCATTTGAATATCCCTAATTACATATATTGCGCTGTTTTGTATAAGCCGTTTGCTGTCTGTATTATAGAAATTGGATTATGAATGTTTATGCGCCATGTTTTAGTGCCCTTCAAAGATGGGTTTGCGTTTTTCTAAAAATGCGATGACGCCCTCTTTGAAATCGCGTGTATGGCCGCATTCCCCCTGAAGCTGACCTTCTAATTCGAGTTGGGCGTCGAATGTGTTTTGAAAGCTCGCCCTTAGCGCCTGCTTGACCCGTTTGAAGGCTTCGGTTGGGCCGCTTGCTAGATAGGCGGCACGGTCTTGCCAGTGTCCCTTGAACGCATCATCGGGCACGGATTCCCAAATCATGCCCCAGGCGCTGGCTTGATCTGCACTAATCTTTTCGGCGAATAGGGCCGCGCCCATTGCCTTTGCCATGCCGATTTGACGCGGCAGGATGTATGTGCCGCCGGCGTCGGGGATTAGACCAATGCGGGTAAACGCCTGAATAAAACTGGCCGATTGTGTGGCGATGACGACATCGGCGGCCAGGGCCAGGTTTGCGCCCGCCCCCGCCGCAGGGCCGTTCACAGCGGCGATAACGGGAATGGGGCAATCGGTGATGGCCTTTAGCATAGGAATGTATTCGTCGCGCAGCGTGCCTTCTAAATTCATGTCGTCTAGCGTTTCGCGATCGCTAAGGTCTTGGCCCGAACAAAATGCATGGCCCTGCCCGGTTAGAACAATCGCGCGTGCCTCTTGCCCAGCGGCGGTGACGGCATGGGCCAATTCTGCGCGCATCCGTGTGTTAAGCGCGTTCATCACATCGGGGCGATTAAGGGTGATGATGGTGACCCCGTCCGTATCTTGGCGTGTGATTGTGTCATAAAACATCGAACGTTCCTTGTATTGGGGTAGGCGCGAGGGCTGTGGTGCAGTGGCGATGTGTTTTCTGGATTGAAAAAACCGAAACATAGGCGGCCATGTGTTCAATCGCGTAGGATCTGCTCAAGCCGGGCTTTTTCTACCGCACTAAGCTTTGTTTCGGCGGTGGGGGTGCCCTGTTGCAGGGCGCGGCGGCGAATATAGGCCACGGCCATTGCACCCCCCCCCAACAATAGCACCCCAGGGGCCAGCCACAGCAATAAGGTCGAGCCATTCATTGTGGGGCGCAACAAAACGTATTCGCCATACCGATCTACGATATGGGCCACGACCTGGGCATCACTGTCACCCACGGTTAAGCGTTCGCGCACCAATAGCCGCAAATCGCGCGCCAGGTCTGCGTTTGATTCATCAATGGATTCATTTCGGCACACCAAACACCGCAGACCGGCGGAAATTTCACGCGCACGCGCCTCAAGCGCGGGGTCGTCTAAAATTTCTTCGGGCTGCACCGCCAGGGCCTGTGTAGCGACAAACGTTAACATGATAATCAGCCGTTTCATTCCGCAGGCGTTCCTTTGACGTTAGGGTGTGGTGCGGCGGTGGTTTTCGCAGCACCCGCGGCCACACGATAGCGCCGGTCACTAAGGCTTAGCACACCGCCAAGGGCCATGATGATCGCACCGCCCCAAATCCAATTCGCAAATGGTTTGATCCACGTGCGCACCGCCCATCCCCCGCCGTCGCGCGGATCGCCCAGCGTCACATAAATGTCGCGTGTTAGGCCGCTATCGATGCCCGCCTCGGTCGTGGGCATTCCCGCCACCGGATAAATACGTCGTTCGGGATGTAATACGCCGATGTCGCGCCCCGTGGCGGTGCGCACGGCCACATGCCCAATGGTTGAGATATAATTTGGGCCACGCACATTTTGTTCAACCTGCAAAAGTTCGATGTCATACACCCCCACACGGTAAGGCACACCTTCGTGGGCAACGCGGATGTCTTCGACCTGAAATCCGGTGAGGGTTACGATGCCAAACATTGTTATGCCCATACCGCCATGAGCCACCGATTTTCCCCAATCGGCGCGGGGGAGGCGGGCCAAACGGCGCACGCGCCCCGTAATCGCCCCACGCCCCGCACGCGCCCATAAATCGGTCACGGCACCTGCCACCAACCACACCGATAATGCCACCCCTAGTGGCGTTATAATCGTGCGCCCCGTAAAAATCGCCCAAACCGCCGCGCCCGAGACCAGGGCCAACATCGCCGCAGGTCCTAACATTTTGGCGACACGGCCCAAGTGCGCACGTTTCCAGGGCAGCATCGCCGCGATCGGTAATACAACGGACAATGCAAAAACGAATGGTGTGAACACCAAATCAAAAAACGGGGGCCCAACGCTTAACGTACGGTCAAAGAATAATTCCGCCATCAACGGCCATACTGTGCCAATAAAAATCACAAAGGCCGCAACAGCCAACAGCAGATTGTTTATCACCAACCCGCTTTCGCGGCTGACGGTGGCAAAAACCCCCTTTGTTTCCATGGCCCCTGCCCGAAGGGCATACAAAAACAGCGATCCCCCCATGAAAAAACCCAAAATATATAATAACACCTGACCGCGTTCGGGATCGTTGGCAAAGGCATGGACACTTGTAATAATGCCCGAGCGCACGATGAACGTGCCAATCAATGAAAACCCGAATGCCAAAATTGCCAAAAGGATTGTCCAGGATTTAAGCGCCGCGCGTTTTTCCACAACAATGGCAGAATGCAATAATGCCGTCGCAAAAAGCCATGGCATAAAGCTGGCATTTTCCACGGGATCCCAAAACCAAAATCCCCCCCAACCCAATTCATAATAGGCCCACCACGACCCCAGGCCGATACCGATGGTTAGAAATATCCACGCCGCCAGTGTCCATGGTCGCACCCACCGCCCCCAAGCGGCATCCACGCGCCCTTCAATCAATGCGGCCACGGCAAAAGAAAACGCCATCGAAAGCCCCACATACCCCAAATAAAGAAATGGTGGGTGAAACGCGAGGCCAGGATCCTGCAACAATGGGTTCAGGTCACGCCCGTCAAATGGCGGAACGGCAAGCCGATGAAACGGATTCGACGTGAATAAGATAAAGGCAAAAAACGCGGTGGCGATTGTGGATTGCACGGCCAGAACGCGCGCGCGCAGAAAGGGTGGTAAATTGCCCCCAAACCACGCAACCATTGCCCCAAATAGCGTTAAGATCAAAACCCATAATAGCAGCGATCCTTCATGATTGCCCCAAACGCCACTGATTTTATACAACATCGGCTTTAAGGTATGGGAATTTGCCACCACAAGGCTAAGCGAAAAATCCGACGTTACAAAAGCATAGGTAAGGGCAGCAAAGCTAAACGCCGTTAGGAAAAATTGAGCACTTGCCGCCGGTTTGGCCAATGCCATCCAGGCGCCTTTGCCCGCATAGGCACCCACCATCGGCACGATCGCCTGCACGATCGCCACCATAAGGGCGAGGATAAGGGCAAAATGTCCAAGTTCTATAATCATTGTTAAAAAACCCTAAGCGGTTTGTGCAATGCTGCCAATAGGGCGGCGTAATCCCCCATTGTCGCGGTGTTCACATTAAGGTATGCAAGACCATAATTCGTTTTGCACACAATCAAACGTGCAGATGCGGCGAAATTTCGCTTAATATAACCACACGGGCAATTCTTTTTCGCCTGACACCATGTGTTCAAAGTGCTAGCCATGGGGTAAGCAAAATGTTCGCAACCACACCCCTAAAGGATGATTTTGCATGATACGCAGACTGTTTCCATACACCCTTGCCCTTGTTATGGTTGTATCTATCGCCATACCAAGTGTTGCCGTTTCACAAACGGAAAATGAAAATGACGACACAACGGCAGAGGTTAATGGCCTGTCTCTGGGTCGCCCGGTGGATGATAACGATGTTGGGCAAACTTATATTGCCGAAACCCATGGGGATTGGTCGCTGCGGTGTATTCGTGCGGCGGCAAATGAACCGGAACAATGCCGTATGTATCAACTCCTGCGCGACGCTGAGGGTAACCCCACAGCGGAATTTTATGTTTTCGATATTCCCGATCAGGATCAAGTGACGGGGGGCGCAACGATTGTTACACCGCTGGCCACATTATTGACCGGACAAATGCGCGTGCGCATTGACGATGGGCAAGATTTTGAATTTCCGTTTTCGTTTTGTCAGGAAATTGGATGTTTCGTGCGCATTGGCTTAACGCCGGGCGAATTAGATCGGTTTCGCGCCGGGGCCACCGCATACATTGGTATCGTGCCCTTATCAGCCCTGGATCAACGGATCGAGCTTGAGGCGTCTTTGCGCGGGTTTACCGCCGCCTTTGCCGCGCTTGAGGAACGAACAGCGCGCACGTTAGAATTTTTAGAGGCCGCCGAAAATGCGGATCCCGCGCCCCAAGCCCCCGCACAACCGGCGCCTTCGGTGCCTTCATTGGCGGAGTAGGGAGTAGGGCCGCGCGACGCGAGCCTTTTTGTGCCGTGTTATTCGGCCGCGTCGCGTTTGGGTAA
>CALFSY010000120.1 GCA_937916365.1 uncultured Jannaschia sp.
TTTGATGCCGCTCCTTTGATAGCATTTATTGCAGCAAAGGAGACGAACTATGGGAACGAAACGGCGAACATGCCTTCGCCAAAATCAAAACTCTACTTCGCAAAGCCGCCGCACGAACGCTCGACGCTCTCGAAGACGCCATCGCGGCCGCTCTTGAAGCCTTCACTCCAGACGAATGCGCGAACTACTTCGCAAACTCAGGATATGATCCAAACTGATCCGAAAATGCTCTAGCCGGAAATGCTATCCTATTGAAAAGTTACTGCGTATCAAACCGCTGCTATGCCGTGGCGTAAGATCAGGGCCACCGTTGAATCCAAACGTATGCGCCCCGCGCCCAGGATCAAAGGCACATACACCGATCCCATCTTCGCAAAGCGGCGCGGCGGTAGCCGGATTTCATCCGCCTGATCCAAATCTACCAAAAGACAAAGCGGCGCAGCATTACACATTGGCCCCCCATGCAGCAGACCCACACCGCGCGCTTCGATCAATGCGGGCGCCCCATGGGGTGGTTTCACGATGAGGGCGCGCGCTTGTGGCACAACCCAAACACCATCATCGGCGATCAGGCGTGCGCCCAGTGCCATCGTCGCAATCGCCAGGCTGGATTTTCCCGCCCCCGACGCGCCCAGAAAGATTGCCCCCTGTCCGTCCAAGGCGATGGCCGTTGCGTGCAGGAAAATTGCCCCGTCCCGTTCGGTTGTGGCCCATTTCGATAAAGGGGTGGGCGTCGGCATGGGGGATTACAATTGCAGGTCCACAACAAACCGCGCGCCGCGCGGTTTGCCCGCTGGATCAGTGTTTGTGCCATGGATATTTTCGGCCCATATGCTGCCACCGTGGGCTTCGACAATTTGTTTTGAAATTGCAAGGCCTAGGCCAGAATGGTTACCGAATTGTTCGGCGGGACGTTCCGAATAAAACCGGTCAAAAATTTTAACTAGCGACTGTGTGGTGATACCTGTCCCAGTATCGTCTACCCCGATGCGAATGTAGGGGCCGTTGTGATGTGCCCAAAGGCGCACTGTGTCATCCGCACGGCAAAACGACAACGCATTGGACAAAAGATTTACAAAAACTTGGGTTAATCGATCCTCTAACCCTGATATTGGAATGGCCGCCTGGGGAATATCGACGATAAATTCGATCCCTTTTTCTTTGAAAAATGCCTTATGTTGGTTGGCCACGTTTTGTAAAGTGTTGGTCAGGTTGAACGGCCTTTCTCGCGCTTTCACCAAATCGTTGCTTAAGCGGGAGGCTTGCGAAATATCGCTGATCAACCGGTCCAGCCGCCGCACATCGTGTGCAATAATATCTAGCAACCGGTGACGATGATCGTTTGTGTTGACGTCCTTAAGCGTGTCCGCCGCCAAACGCAGACTGGCCAGTGGATTTTTCAGCTCGTGGCTAACGTCGGCGGCAAATTGATCGTTGGCGTCTATACGTGCATGAAGGGCGGCAACCATGCCGCGCATTGCGGCGGATAATCGCCCAATCTCATCGGGCCTGCCGCTAAGGTCGGGGATGCGCACGCGTGCGGAATGTGTGCCGTGTTTTAGGTTTTTATCGCGTCCAACCTCTGCCGCAGCGGCCAATTTGCTAAGCGGATTGGCAATGGTTGACGCCAAAATAAGGCTAAGCCCAACGGCTACGGCAAGCGCAATAAGAAACATCCACAACAGTTTTTCGCGTTCTACTTGCACCAGATGATTGATTTCATCAGCGGCGGTTGTAACCACAACGATACCAAGTGGTCCGTGGTCTACCATGATTGGGGCGCTGGTGGCATAAAACGCACCTAATCCATCAACCCCATGCATGACCACGGGCGTGGGTGACCCGCCTAGGGCGGCATGTCGTAAGGTATCAATCAAATCCTCCAACACGGGGGCCGACGCGGGCGCTGACCCTTCGCTAAGCAGGTTCGACATCGCCTGCCAGATGGTATCGAGCGCGGTGGTAAGACGAACCGACCCGTCGCGGCGCCCGGTGGGATCGTCCGAAACTGGGGTCGCCGTAAGGGTAGATGTGATCAAAACCCCCGATGGGTCATAGACATACACATGTGTGCCCGTGTTAAGCTCAATACGATCCAAAATAGGCGTTAGCGTTGAAACATCATGGCGCAGAATACTGTTGGGCATGTCATGCGGCAAACTGGTGCGCAAAATATCCGCGATCAATCGGGCCTCTGTCACCAATGCGCGTTCACGTTGGGTAATCAGGCCGCTGCGGAATGGGTCAAGGTATAGTGCGCCTGCAATCAACACGACGAGCGCAAGGAAATTCATTAAGATGATTTTGCGCGCCAATGTCGACTTGACGGTGGGCTTGGCCGTGTAACGCCGATGGAGATGGCCCGGCCTGGGCATTTCCACATTGTTTGCGTCTACGATAGGGATGCCCCAATCTTCGCCTAAAACAACATCGGCTTGGCGCCGCGGTTTGGGCGGGGGCATGGCTAAATCGGCGGGCACGCGCAAAAACCCCTAGGTTTCGTTATAGCGGTAACCGATCCCATAAAGTGTTTCGATGGCCCCGAAATCGCCGTCAACCGCCCGCATTTTTTTGCGCAGGCGTTTGATATGGCTGTCGATGGTGCGATCATCCACATATGCCTGATCGTCGTAGGCCAAATCCATAAGTTGGTCGCGGCTTTTTACAAAACCCGGCCGTTGCGCCAGGGCCTGTAACAATAAAAATTCAGTCACAGTCAACGACACATCCTTGCCTTTCCATGTGACCGCATGGCGTAGCCGGTCCATAATCAGATCCCCCCGCGTCATCACAGTGTCTTGTTCAGGTATATCAGCCGCGTCAGAGGCGATCGCGTCTTGCCGCCGTAGGATGGATTTGATGCGTTCCACCAAAATGCGTTGGGAAAATGGTTTTTTGACATAATCGTCTGCCCCCATGCGTAGGCCGATCAATTCGTCCACTTCATCGTCTTTGGAGCTTAGAAAAATCACCGGAACGCGGGATTTTTGGCGCAGACGTTGCAGCATATCCATACCGTCCATGCGTGGCATTTTAACGTCTAAAATCGCCAATGCCGGCATACGCCGTGCAAAGGCGTCCAATGCCGATTGACCATCGTTATAGGTATCAACGTCAAAGCCTTCTGCCTCCAACGTCATAGAAACTGACGTCAGGATGTTCCTGTCGTCATCGACAAGTGCGATGCGCGGCATTTTTATTGTCCTTATTCCTGCTCGTTTTTTTTATTTTTGATTATTATTGCCTTATTTTTTCTAAAAATCAATCTGAATGTTTCGCCATGTTTGATGTTGATTTCACGGTCTTCTAATTATTGTATGCTGGTGGTGGTGGTGCCCTACGCAATCTTTGGCAAAACATTAACAAACCGCCCTATTCACATGGGAAAACCGCGTGTTATAGGAACGCATGTTTCAAACCACGCGCCATTGTGCCTTTTCCCCATGTCTTCAGAGGGATCTTTGACCCATGATCGATTCACCCGCTATGCCGTTTTATCCTGTCGAAAACCAAGGCATGGCGGGGTTTGGGGCGGTTTATTACAACCTGCTGGAACCGGTGTTGATGGAAATGGCCCTAAAACGTGGGGAGGGGCGGTTAGGTTTGGGTGGCACGTTATTGGTGACCACCGGCGCCTTTACCGGGCGTTCGCCCAAGGATAAATTCGTTGTTCAAACCGAACATGTTGCAGATAGTATTTGGTGGGAAAACAACGCCCCTATGGCACCAGCGGCCTTTGATCAACTGCACACAGACATGTTAAACCATATGCAGGGCGGCACGTATTTTGTGCAAGACCTCTATGCCGGTGCAGAACATGCGCATCAATCCAACATTCGCGTAATAACTGAATTAGCTTGGCACAGTCTGTTTATCCGCCATTTGTTGCGCCGTCCGTTGGCGGGTGATCTGGAAACATTTGTTCCGGAATTTACCATCATAAATTGCCCCAGTTTCAAAGCCGACCCAATCCGCCATGGGTGCCGCACCGAAACGGCAATCGCCCTAAATTTTGATAAAAAATTGGTTTTGATCGCAGGCACCGAATACGCGGGTGAAAACAAAAAGGCGGTTTTTACACTGCTGAATTATATTCTTCCTGCCGTTGATGTGATGCCGATGCACTGTTCGGCCAATCACGCGGTCGGCGATACACAAAACACGGCCATTTTTTTCGGATTATCAGGCACGGGTAAAACCACGCTTAGCGCGGATTCAGCGCGGACATTGATCGGTGATGATGAGCACGGATGGTCCAATGACGGCATCTTTAATTTTGAAGGGGGGTGTTACGCAAAAACCATTCACCTAAGCGCGCACGCAGAGCCAGAGATTTTTGCCACCACGAAACGGTTTTCAACAGTCATCGAAAACATGATCTATGATCCAATGACTTTGGAAATTGATTTTGATGATGACAGTTTAACCGCGAACACGCGCTGTGCCTATCCGCTTGACCAGATTTCAAATGCGTCCCCCACCGGTTTGGGGGGGCATCCGAAACATATTGTGATGCTGCCCTGCGATGCGTTTGGGGTTTTGCCGCCGATTGCCCGGCTACCCCCGCCACAAGCGATGTATCATTTTTTGTCTGGCTTCACATCGAAAGCCCCGGGAACCGAACGCGGGATCACCAACCCCGAACCAACCTTTTCCACCTGCTTTGGCGCGCCCTTCATGCCCCGCCGACCAGAGGTTTATGGCAATCTTTTGCGGCAAAAAATCGGACAATTTGGAACATCCTGCTGGCTGGTCAACACGGGATGGACGGGGGGCGCGCACGGGATTGGGGTGCGCATGCCCATCCGCGCAACCCGCGCGGTATTAGCCGCGGCCCTTGATGGAACCTTGGACAAAGGATCGTTTCGCCGTGATCCGAATTTCGGTTTTGAAGTGCCGGTATCGTGCCCAGGTGTGGATGATGTTTTGCTTGACCCGCGGCAAACCTGGGCCGATGCTGTGGCCTATGATCGGCAAGCACGCGCATTGGTGCAGAAGTTTGCAGAAAATTTCGATCAATATATGCCGTTCGTGGGCGATGATGTGCGGGCCATCGCACTTCGTTAAATTGTATTTTATATCAACCCACGACGCACCAAATTTGTGCCGGCCAACACCAAAACAATCAACGTGATTTTTCGGAACACATCGGGGTTTAA
>CALFSY010000121.1 GCA_937916365.1 uncultured Jannaschia sp.
GGCGACGGTGCCCCTGCCCGGGGGTGATTCGCCGTCGATGCGGTTGACGCCCAGATCCGCGATTTGCAGCGTGGGTATCCATTTTTGACCGACGCCTGGGCACGGCGCCTGTTTCGCACCTATGGGACCGAGGCGGCGCAAATCCTGGGCCCCGCGAAATCGGTTGCCGATCTGGGGCGGTATTTTGCGGCGACCTTGACGCAGGCCGAAGTGTCGTGGCTGATTGATCGCGAATATGCCCGCACGGTCGAAGACATCGTTTGGCGCAGAACAAAATTGGGCCTGCGGTTGACGGATGTGGACATTGCCGAAATCGAACTGTTTTTGCGGCAAATGCCCCCGCGCGTGGCGGCGGAATGACCGGCGAGCGATGTTTGATGGCGCCTAAAAACGCCCTGCACACGCAAACAAGGGGCAAATTATGACCCACGTTTTAACCATCGACCAGGGCACAACATCAACGCGCGCGATTTTGTTTGACGCCGCACTAACCCCCACAGCGACCGCGCAAGAAGAATTTGCGCAACACTACCCAACCGCCGGATGGGTGGAACACGCCCCACAGGATATATGGCAAACAACGTTGCGCACCTGTCGCGCGGCAATGGAAAAGGGCGGTGTTACAGCGACCGATATTGCCGCAATCGGGATCGCCAACCAACGCGAAACAGTGCTGTTGTGGGATCGGGAAACCGGCGCCCCTTTATACCGTGCCATCGTGTGGCAGGATCGGCGCACCGCCGACCTGTGCGCCACGTTGAAAGCGGCGGGCCATGAACCCATGGTGCAATCGAAAACCGGCCTGCTGCTTGACCCGTATTTTTCGGCGACCAAATTGTCGTGGCTGTTGGATCATATCGATGGCGCGCGCGCGCGGGCCAAGGTCGGCAAATTGGCCTTTGGCACTGTGGACAGTTTCTTAATCTGGCGGTTAACAAACGGTGCCGCGCATGTAACCGATGCCACCAACGCTGCGCGCACGCTGCTTTATAACATTTGCACGGGCACGTGGGACAAAGACTTGTGCGCCCTGTTTGACATCCCCATGGGGATTCTGCCGCGGGTGATGGATTGCGCGGCGGAATTTGGTGTCACGGATCCGGCACATTTTGGGGGGGCAATACCCATTCGCGGGGTGGCAGGCGATCAACAGGCCGCAACCATGGGGCAGGCGTGTTTTCAACCTGGCATGATGAAATCAACCTATGGCACAGGGTGTTTTGCGTTGCTCAACACCGGCGATATCTTGGTGGAAAGCCGTAACCGAATGTTGGGCACGATTGCCTATCAATTTGGGGGGCGGCCCACCTATGCGTTGGAAGGGTCGATTTTCATTGCGGGGGCCGTTGTGCAATGGCTGCGCGATGAAATGCAATGGATCGTGCAGGCGGCCGATAGCCAACGATTGGCAGAAACCGCCGATCCGGATCAGGCCGTGTATTTTGTGCCTGCCTTTACCGGATTGGGCGCGCCCTATTGGGATGCAAACGCGCGGGGTGCAATTTTAGGTCTGGTGCGCAATACCGGCCCGGCCGAAATCGCGCGGGCCGCATTGGAAAGCGTGGGCTTTCAAACCCGTGATTTGCACGATGCCATGCTTGCCGATTGGCAAAACCACACCACCACGACGACCTTGCGCGTTGATGGCGGGATGAGCGGATCGGATTGGACCATGCAATTTCTGGCCGATATTTTAGGCACCCCTGTCGACCGCCCCCATGTGTTGGAAACAACGGCCCTAGGCGCGGCCTGGGTCGCGGGGATGGCGGCGGGCGTTTATCCCGATGCGGCGGGGTTTGCGGCCACATGGGCGGTGGATCGACGATTTTCCCCAACCATGGCGGCCCCGACGCGCGCCGCACGCTATGCCGGTTGGAAAGACGCCGTTGCCCGTGTTTTAACACCCCCCACCCCACCATGACCCAAACACAGCTCCCCGCCCCGATAAGCACCACCCTGTGCGTTGCCCTGGCACAAATGCGATCGGCCAATGCGCATGGCCCGAACATCGACACTGTGGGCACATTGGCCGCCCAGGCGGCGGATCGTGGCGCGGAACTTTTGGCGCTGCCTGAGGTTTCGGGTTTGATGAATCGCGATTTTACATCCGCAAAGCTCCAGGTCGTTGCCGCCCAAAATGATCCGTTTATTGCCGCGTGCCAGGGGTTTGCCGCGCATCACCAGCTTTGGATTCATACCGGATCAACCCCTGTTTTGGCCCCCGATGGGCGGTTTTTGAATCATAGCACGCTGATTGATAACAATGGCAACATTTGCGCGGCTTACGATAAAATCCATCTGTTTGATGTCGCGCTAGAGGGGCAGACACCCATTGGCGAATCGGAACGTTTTGCCCCTGGTGATCGGGCGGTGCTGGCGCAAACGCCCTGGGGCGGGTGGGGTATGACGATTTGCTACGATGTGCGGTTTGCGCACCTTTATCGCCGCTATGCCCAGGCCGCGGCCACGATTATTTTTGTGCCTTCGGCCTTTACTGTGCCCACGGGTCGTGCGCATTGGCAGGTGTTGTTGCGCGCCCGCGCGATTGAAACCGGTGCGTTTATTGTGGCAGCGGCCCAGTCGGGCGCCCACGCCGACGGGCGCAAAACCTGGGGCCATGCCATGGTGGTTGATCCGTGGGGCACAGTGTTAACCGATATGGGTGATGTCGCGCCCGCCATTGATGTGATAGAGATTGATTTAACCGCCGTTATTCAGGCACGCCGCCAAATTCCGGCGTGGTCGTTAAACCGATCTTATGGGTGGGAAGTTACCCCGCCGCCTTTGACATAAATCGCGATAGAGGGACCCGAACATGCCTGCATATCCCATCCGAATGGATGTTCACCCACAGGTTGATGGATTTTTTGACCCCGCGACACATACAATCAGCTATGTTGTGCAAGATCCGGCCTCTGACGCCTGTGCGATTATCGACAGTGTGTTAGACATTGATTATGCCGCTGGGCGTATCACCCACGGCCACGCCGATGGCATCATTGCCCATATTCAGGCGCAGGGGTTGACGTTGGAATGGATCATTGAAACCCATGTCCATGCCGATCACCTAAGCGCCGCCCCCTATATTCAGGAAAAATTGGGCGGTAAGATTGGGATCGGGGCCGGTATCATTGAGGTGCAGGAAACCTTTGGCAAAATTTTCAACGAGGGCACCGAATTTCAACGCGACGGATCGCAGTTTGATATGTTGTTCAAAGACGGCGACACATACGCGGTGGGCACGATGCAGGCCTTTGCCATGTTCACGCCCGGCCACACATCCGCCTGTATGACCCATGTTATGGGCAATGCAACATTCGTGGGTGACACGTTATTTATGCCCGACAGTGGATCGGCCAGGGCAGATTTCCCCGGTGGTGACGCGGGCGTTCTGTATGATTCGATCAAAAAGGTGCTGTCTTTACCTGATACGATGCGATTGTTCATGTGCCATGATTATGGGGGACAAGGGCGCGACATCGCGTGGGAAACCACAGTGGCCGAGGAAGAGGTCCGTAATATCCATGTGGGCGGCGGCAAAACGAAAGAACAATTTGTAAAATATCGCACCGAACGCGATGCGCAGCTTGATATGCCGCGTCTGATCCTACCGTCGTTGCAGGTTAACATGCGGGCCGGCGCAATCCCGACAGATGAGGATGGGCAGCCGATGTTAAAGGTGCCGGTTAACGGATTGTGATTGGTTATGGTGGTCCACCGGCAGATTTTCTGGCCGAAATGATGGCAATGCTATCCCTGGACCTGTGGCTTTGCCACCCTACATGGATAAAACAAGCACGGCAAAAGGTGTGAAAGATGTCTCAGGTCAATCAACCCCGCTCCAACACTCCATCCGCTGTTTCGCGGGAATTTCAGACAGACCCGGACATCCAATCGTGGTTAAAAATGGGCCGGATTGCAAAGTTTTTGTGCCTGTGTGCGGCCATGATTATTCCGATGTTGTTGGTTATTTCGACTCGGTTTTAACCTGCTCGCGCCGCGATCATGATTTGGCGCATGTTTTGAATGGCGGTGGGTAGGCCCACGAAAATCCCCTCACCAATCAAGAAATGACCGATATTCAGCTCCGCCACCTCGGGCACGGCGGCAACGGGGGGGACGGTGTCAAATGTTAGACCATGGCCCATGTGAACCTCTAACCCCGCCTGTGCGGCATACTTTGCCCCGTCGATAAGGGTGCGCAATTCTGCATCGCGGGCGGTATAATCCCCTTGGTTGTGAAAATCACAATAGGCCCCGGTATGGAGCTCGACAACCGCCGCACCGATGCGGGTGGCCGCGTCAATTTGCGCAAAGTCTGCTGCGATGAACAATGACACACGGATGCCTGCCGCGTTGAGCGGGGCAATAAAGTGGGTTAAGCGGTTATCATCGCCCGCGGCGTTCAACCCGCCCTCGGTTGTGCGTTCTTCCCGCCGTTCGGGGACAATGCATACGGCATGGGGCCGATGTGACAGTGCGATTTGTCGCATTTCATCGGTTGCGGCCATTTCAAAATTCAATGGAATTTTGATTGCATCCATGATGGCGCGAATATCGGTATCGCGAATATGGCGGCGATCTTCGCGCAAATGCGCGGTGATGCCGTCGGCCCCGGCCTGTTGCGCCATTACGGCGGCGCGCACGGGATCAGGCACCAAACCACCCCGCGCATTTCGTAACGTTGCCACATGGTCAATGTTGACCCCAAGCCGGATTTCACGTGCCATGGTTTTCATCTTTTTTGTGCTCTGTCACACGTCATAAGGTTTGATGTGCGTCTTTGTTTTCCAATGCTTTGCGCAATCGCGCCGCACGTCCCTTTTGATAGGCGCGGATGATTGGAACACTTACATAATAACAAACCGCCCCAAACAAAATACCCGGCACAATCGCCCCCACCATCCAAGGGAAAAACACATCATCGTAAAACCGGTGGAGTTCCCCCCATTGGGCCTGTTCGGGGGTGAACAGTGCGCGAATGTTATGCCACAAATCGCCCGTGGCCCTGCTGAATTTTATGAATACTGAATCGTCCAACGGGTCGCGCGGGCGTGTGCCAAGTAAAAAATGCCCTGTGCGTAGCGCAACATAGGCAATCGGCGCATAGGTCAATGGATTGCCCAAGAATGTTGCCAAAATCGCCGCTAGGATGGACCCGCGCATGATTTTCGCCAAAATCGCCGCGACAACAAAATGCAGCCCAAAAAATGGTGTGAAAATGGTGAATGCCCCAGCAAAAATGCCCCGGGCAATTTGTTCCGGTGTGCCGGGTAAACGGCGCAAACGATGTTTGATATATTGAAACGCGCGCACCCATCCGCCCCGTGGCCATAACGTTTGGGCCACGCTTTGCGTCCATTGCCTGCGGTCACGGCGTTTGAAAACCACGTGCGCGTTTCCTTCTATGATATGGCGATATTGATGTCAGGTCATCTGCCATACGGATTTCATGTATGGGGATATTATTACGGAAATAAGGTGGTTTTGCGGAAATCCATTTCCAGTTTGCCAAAATTGCCGCCTAAATTACTGTGGTTTACGGTTAAG
The DNA here is from genome assembly GCA_937916365.1 of uncultured Jannaschia sp. Taxonomy (GTDB): domain Bacteria; phylum Pseudomonadota; class Alphaproteobacteria; order Rhodobacterales; family Rhodobacteraceae; genus JANSYL01. The sequence continues at coordinate 5,551 of CALFSY010000121.1, forward strand.
ATCATTAAATCGTGTTAATGCTGCGACGTCGCTATCGGCCTCTACTGCCATCATAACACCGTGCAAATGTTCCGCATCGCGGACATCTACATCAATTAGCAATCGATAAAAATCAGGTTTGCGATCTATGAAATGCAGATCAGAGATATTGGCCTTTTGTTCGCCGATCAATGTGCAGATACGCCCCAAAACGCCGTTTTCATTTGATATGGTGATGTCGATTGTCACGTTATGGATGGGCGCATGGCGGCCTTCGGTCCAATGCAGATCAATCCAACGTTTGGGTTGATTGTCCAATTCTGCAAGCGCGGCGCAATTAATGGCGTGCACAATGGGGCCTTTGCCGGGGTAGGTGATGCCCACGATGCGTTCGCCTGGTATGGCCTGGCAACACTGTGCCCGTTCGATCCGTGCGCCCGGGGGCAAACCGATCACGGCCCGGGGTGGCGCGATTTGGGTATGGGGGCCTTGGTTGGCCAGTTCTGGGTATAGTTCCGCGACCACATCGCGCGCCGAAATTTCGGCACGCCCGATCCCTGCTAAAACATCATCGGCGTGTGATAGGCCTAGGGTCTTTGCCGCGATCATCAACGCTTTGTCCGTTGCCTTTTTATCAACCTGTTCAAATGCAACGCGCGCCAATTCGCGGCCCAATTTGATGTATCGTTCGCGGTCTTCTTCGCGTAGGGCCCGGCGAATTGCGGCTTTGGCGCGCCCTGTTTTGGCGATGTCAATCCAGGTGGCCTGTGGTGTTTGGCCTTCGGCGGTTATAATTTCGACCGATTGGCCATTTCTTAGCCGTGTCCAAAGCGGCACGCGCAGACCGTCAATTTTGGCCCCTACGCAAGAATGGCCGATGCGTGTGTGGATGGAATAGGCAAAATCAAGCGGTGTCGCGCCTTTGGGTAAATTCACCACATCGCCCTTTGGCGTGAAACAAAAAACTTGATCAGAATACATTTCAAGTTTTACGTTTTCGAGGAATTCTTGGTGATTATCCGCCGCTGCAAATTGCGTATGCAAATCTGCCAACCATTGCGAAGGGTCCACAACAAAGGGGTTTTGCACCCGCACGCCATCGCGGTATGACCAATGTGCCGCCACGCCGGTTTCTGCGACTTCGTGCATTTGACGGGTGCGAATTTGCACCTCGACACGTTTACCATCGCGCCCCGATACTGTTGTGTGGATTGATCTATACCCGTTGGATTTTGGTTGGCTAATGTAATCCTTAAACCGCCCGGGCACGGCACGCCAACGTTGGTGAATTGCACCTAAGGTGCGATAACAATCATTTTCGGTGTTTGTTAGAATGCGAAAACCATAGATGTCGGACAACCTGGAAAAAGCCAGTTGTTTTTCTTTCATCTTGCGCCATATCGAAAATGGTTTTTTAGCGCGGCCAAAAACGTCGCCCACGATGTCGTGTTTGGTTAAAACTGCCTGAATATCGTCGGTGATGCGCGGGATCACATCGCCCGTTTCTTTTTGTAACGTGATGAACCGACGCATGATCGACGATCTTTCGTCGGGGCTAAGGGTGCGAAACGCCAAATCCTCTAATTCGTCGCGCATCCATTGCATACCCATGCGACCGGCCAATGGCGCATAGATGTCCATCGTTTCCTGCGCCTTTTTTTGTTGTTTTTCCGGCGGCATGTGCCGAATTGTGCGCATGTTATGCAATCGATCGGCCAGTTTTACCAAAATCACACGCAGATCTTTTGACATGGCCATCAACAATTTGCGGAAATTTTCGGCCTGCTTCAGATCGTAATTTGAAAGTTGTAAATTTGTTAGCTTGGTCACCCCATCGACCAATTCGGCCACATCATTGCCAAAGGTTTCGGCAATATCGGCATATGTGCCTTTTGTATCCTCAATCGTGTCATGCAAAAGCGCCGTTGCAATCGTTGCGTCATCCATGCGCTGTTCTGTTAGTATTATGGCCACAGCCACGGGGTGCGTTATGTAAGGTTCACCGGAATAACGCGGTTGCCCATCGTGCATTCGTGCGGCGTACTCATAGGCACGGCGCAACAATGCTTCGTTCGTGTTTGGGTTATAGGCCCGTGCCAGAACGATCAAATCATCAATGGCGGTGACGTTTTGGGCCGCCGCCGGTATGGTTTCCGCGACCAAGGACATATCTGTAACGCCCTATGGCCCCCTTATGGCTGGCCCTGGGCCTCCATAAGGGCACGCAACATTTGTTCTTCGCTCATGTCATCGTGGCGCGGGCGATCTTGTTCCATCCCTTGAAGTAGCGCCATGGCATCTTCTTCGGGTTCGTCAACTTCGATCTGCGTTTGGTGCGATTCGATTAGACTTTCGTGCAAATCATGCGCGCCCTGGGTTTCTTCGGCAATTTCGCGCAGCGCGACAACCGGATTTTTGTCATTGTCACGGTCAATCGTCAGCGGTGCACCGGATGAGATGCCCCGCGCCCGATGCGCGGCAAGCATCACAAGTTCAAAGCGATTTGGAACTTTATCAATGCAATCTTCGACTGTAACGCGCGCCATGGCGATCCCGTCCTAATGAGTTATTGGATAGAAGATCATAAATATACTGTGCGGGATAAAATAGCAAGGGGTGCAACTGAGACCCAAAATACATCATCGGCGGGGCGCGGGTGCATTTGCCATGTCCGACCTTGATAAAGCGGGATGATGTTACGTTTTTACAATCGCATCCCGCGCGGCTTGTAAATCGGCCAATTTCTTTGCCTCTGCGTCAAGGGTCGTGTCCGAGGCAGCATCACGCTTTGCCGTTGCCTCAAAAATCATCGTATCCCACATTTCGTTTGTGACATCGGCCACCGGCACGGCAAATTCGGCCAAGATGGTTGCGGTTTGATCCGCCACATCAGCAAACCCGCCGGTGACCAGATAGGTTTGCGTTTCAGCCCCGCCTACACCTTCGATGATAAGGATGCCTGGGCGTAACGTTGTAATCGTTGGCGCATGTCCCGGCATTGCGGTCATATCCCCGTCAGACCCCGGGATTTGCACCGCAGGTGTTTGGACCGAGGCTAGGCGCCGCTCAGGCGATACCAAATCTAATTGCAACGTGTCGGCCATGGCCCCCCCTAGGCGGCTTCCGCCGCTAATCTTTCTGCTTTGGCAATCACTTCGTCAATGCCGCCGACCATGTAAAATGCGGCTTCGGGCAAATGGTCAAATTCCCCAGCCACCACCCGTTTGAACGAATCAATGGTCACATCCAGCGGCACCTGAACACCGTCTGATCCGGTAAAGACCTTTGCAACATCAAAGGGTTGAGAAAGGAAACGTTGAATTTTCCGGGCGCGCGCAACAGTCAGCTTGTCTTCTTCTGACAATTCATCCATGCCCAAAATGGCAATGATGTCTTGCAATGCTTTGTATCGTTGTAAAATCGCCTGCACATCGCGGGCAACTTTATAGTGGTCTTCGCCCAGAATCTGCGGGTCCATCAAGCGCGATGTAGAATCCAGCGGGTCAACCGCGGGGTAAATGCCCAGCTCGGAAATCGCCCGCGACAACACAGTGGTGGCGTCCAAGTGGGCAAAGGTTGTGGCGGGTGCTGGGTCGGTCAAATCGTCGGCAGGCACATACACGGCCTGAATCGAGGTGATGGACCCCTGCTTGGTTGAGGTGATGCGTTCCTGCATCGCGCCCATATCGGTGGCCAGCGTGGGCTGATACCCTACCGCCGATGGGATGCGCCCCAATAGGGCCGAAACCTCTGACCCTGCTTGGGTAAAGCGGAAAATGTTATCGACGAAAAACAAAACATCGGTGCCAGACGCATCGCGGAATTGCTCGGCCATTGTCAGGCCCGTCAACGCCACGCGCGCCCGGGCGCCCGGCGGTTCATTCATTTGCCCGTAAACTAATGCAACCTTGGATTTTGTTAAATCATCTTCGTCAATCACCTTTGATTCGATGAACTCGTAATACAAATCGTTGCCCTCGCGGGTGCGTTCGCCCACCCCCGCAAACACCGAATACCCCGAATGCACCTTGGCAATGTTGTTGATCAACTCTTGGATCAGCACTGTTTTACCCACGCCGGCGCCGCCGAACAGGCCAATTTTGCCGCCTTTGGCATAGGGGGCCAACAAATCCACCACTTTAATGCCCGTCACCAAAATCTCAGATTCGGTTGCTTGGTCGCTAAACTCTGGGGCGGGTTGGTGGATGGCGCGGTGTTCATCGGCGTTCACGGGGCCACCTTCGTCCACGGGTTCACCCACAACGTTTAGGATACGGCCCAAGGTGGCATTGCCCACGGGAATGGTAATCGGGCCGCCGGTATCGCGCACCTGTTGGCCGCGCACCAACCCTTCGGTTGCGTCCATGGCGATTGCGCGCACGGTGCCTTCGCCCAAATGCTGCGCCACCTCTAAGATCAGGCGACGATCCCCATTATCGGTTTCCAGCGCGTTGAGGATTTGCGGCAGGTGACCATCAAACTGCACGTCAACGACGGCCCCGATAACCTGAATGATTTTGCCGGCTTCATTTGCCATTTTGTCCGTTGCCTCCGGGTTTATTTGCCGTTGTTTTAAGACTGCCTTTTTCCAACCCTTTCAGCAAGCTGATGCCAGTTGCGCATCCTGCCATAGGGATTGGGGTGAGTGATGGGCACACGCGGTTCGTTCCAAACCGATGGGGTGGGTGGGCCGCAACATGTGCCGAAACACCCCTAAGACGCCAAACCATATTTTGGTGGTTGTCGTGATATGGGTGCGAAACGGGAAAAATTTTGAAAATTTCCTATACAGATTGTGTTTTGATGTATGGAAAACATCGTCATAGGTGCCGTGGCTTTTATGATAGACGGCAAATGGTATGACATAGGAACGCCCGCCCATAATTTCGGCCATAAGGCACAGATCCGATCCATAAAAATGAAACCCATTCAAATCAATCGATCCCAAGGGGCAAAGCTCACGCCGGATCACGAGAAAATTTTCGTCAAGGGATTCAACACGTTCGGGCAACGATCCCGAAAAATCAAGGTCATGATTATTCTGCATGATGTAGCGTGTGCGGCCAGAACGCCGCTTGCGAAACAATTTCCAACGGTGCCCTGCGTTTCCGGCCAGCATCCAATTTGCATCGTGTCGGTCAAGGTGGCGCAGGGTATTGATCAAGTCATCATAATTGTCTTTAACTTCAATATCATCATGGCAATAAATAATATATCGCCCTTGTGATTGCCCCAAAACCCGCCGCAACCATCCATATCCGTCGGCCACATTGCCCTGACTATTGTCAAAGACCAGGAATTCCGTGTTTGTGGCGGAAAACCCTTTTGCCGAAAAAGATTTTAGGCAAAGCGCATAGCGTTCCCAATCAACAACCAACGTCACAACCGTGAATTCTTTGGCCCAGGATGATTGCGGGTGCATGACATGCAGATTTGCAAAATCCCGCAGCAACGTTGCACGTGCATCCAAGGGTTTTGAACCGGCGTTATTTTCCACAGGTGCGGTCATTTACAGGGCCTCAGCGCCCGAGATAATTTCGATCAACTCGTTGGTAATCACCGCCTGACGCGACCGGTTGTATTGAATGGTCAGTTTGTCGATCATATCGCCTGCGTTGCGGGTGGCGTTGTCCATCGCGCTCATCCTGGCGCCTTGTTCCGAGGCGCCATTTTCCAATAGGGCCGCGAAAATTTGCGTTGCTACCCCGCGCGGTAACAAATCGGCCAAAACGGCCTCTTCCGAGGGTTCGTAATCGTAAATCGTGTCTGCTTGGGTGGTTTGATCGGCGTTATCTGAAAACGTTGCGGGCACGATCTGCGTTGCGGTGGGGATTTGGCTGATGACTGATTGGAAGCGGTTATAAAATATTGTGGCAACATCAAATTCGCCGTCGTCAAATCGGGCTAAAACATCGTGTGCGATCTGGGCGGCGTTTGGGTAACCGATGCGTTTGACCTCGGCCAAATCCACGTGGCCGATAAAGTGGTGTTCGTAGTCGCGCTTAAGCTGTTCGCGCCCTTTTTTGCCCACGGTAAGGATTTTGATCGTTTTTCCCGCCGCGATCAGAGATTTCACATGCCCCACGGCCAAGCGCACGATCGACGAATTGAACGCCCCGCACAGACCGCGTTCGGCGGTCATAACAATCAACAGATGCACATCATCGCGGCCCGTGCCCGCCAACAACCTTGGCGCGCTATCGCCGCCATCACCCACGGCGGCGGCAAGACCGCCCATAACGGCCTGCATCCGTTCGGCATAGGGGCGCGCGGCCTCGGCAGCCTCTTGCGCACGGCGCAGTTTGGCGGCGGCAACCATTTGCATCGCTTTGGTGATCTTGCGGGTTGATTTGACCGACTCGATCCTGATTTTTAGGTCTTTAAGGCTGGGCATACCTTATCCTTCGTCTAAAAAGGCGCGGCACTCTTCAACACCCACATCTGGTTCAAGTTCTTCCAGCACGGACCAGTTTCCATCTTCTTGCTTAATCAGTGCAACCATTGCGTTGAGCGATCTGGCAAAACAAAAAAGATCATTATCATATAAAAGTCGGTCGCTCTCAAAGAGAGCGAAAAATGCCTCATGATATTCATCGCATTGATCCATATCGCTTGAGAAATCACCTGAAAAATCAGCCTGTTCAAGGCAAGCTAACGCACGGTCAAATATATCTAGGCGCGCAGCAACCTCAGACGTTAAGTTTTGCGCGGTCGCATTTCCCGCAATCATGAATGTTATGATGAGCGAACAATAAACAATCCTTCTCATGCAAAATCTCCGGCGTATGCGTCAATTATGGCCTTTATGCGATCTGCGGCCTCTCCTTTTACCTTTGGGTCTTCGGTGGTAATCCAATCCAACACATCTTGGTGCTTGGACCGCAGGAAAGTGACCAAACCGCTTTCAAACCGGCCCACATCGGCCACGGCGAGTTTATCAAGATACCCCGCAATGCCCGAAAAGATCACACATACGATTTCAGCATTGGTTAGGGGTGCGTATTGCGCCTGTTTCATCAGCTCGGTCAAACGAGCGCCACGATTCAGCAAACGTTGGGTTGCAGCGTCCAGATCAGACCCAAACTGTGCAAATGCGGCCATTTCGCGGTATTGCGCCAGTTCCAGCTTGACCGACCCTGCCACCGATTTCATGGCGTTTGTTTGTGCCGATGATCCCACGCGGCTGACCGACAAACCGGTGTTGACCGCCGGGCGGATCCCTTGGAAAAATAGCTCAGTTTCCAAGAAAATCTGCCCATCGGTGATGGAAATCACGTTGGTGGGAATAAAGGCCGACACATCGCCACCTTGGGTTTCGATGATCGGCAATGCGGTCAACGACCCCGCGCCATTGTCTTCGTTCAGTTTGGCGGAACGTTCCAACAGGCGCGAGTGCAGATAAAACACATCGCCAGGATACGCCTCGCGCCCTGGTGGGCGGCGCAGCAAAAGTGACATTTGCCGATAGGCTACGGCCTGTTTCGACAAATCATCGTATATGATCAATGCATGGCGCCCGTTATCGCGAAAATATTCGGCCATGGCCGTGGCGGCATAAGGTGCTAAAAACTGCATCGGCGCGGGGTCTGATGCCGTGGCGGCCACAACGATGGAATATGCCATCGCGCCGGTTTCTTCCAATTTTTTCACCAGCTGCGCAACAGTCGATCGTTTTTGCCCCACCGCGACGTAAACGCAGTAAAGTTTTTTGCTTTCATCCTCACCCGCGGCATCGTTATAGGATTTTTGGTTCAACACTGTGTCCAATGCCACAGCGGTTTTGCCCGTTTGCCGGTCGCCGATGATCAGCTCACGCTGACCACGCCCGATAGGGATCATGGCATCAATGGCCTTTAGGCCCGTGGCCATGGGTTCGTGCACCGATTTGCGTGGAATAATGCCTGGGGCCTTAACATCGGCGATGCGGCGTTCTGAAAATTCGACCGGCCCTTTGCCATCCAACGGGTTGCCCAACGCATCAACCACGCGGCCCAGCAGATGATCGCCCGCGGGCACATCCACAATCGCGTTGGTGCGTTTGACAGTGTCGCCTTCCTTGATGTCGCGGTCGGTGCCGAAAATCACCACACCCACATTATCGGATTCAAGGTTTAGCGCCATGCCGCGAATACCGCCGGGAAATTCCACCATTTCGCCCGCTTGCACATTATCGAGGCCACAGACCCGCGCGATCCCATCGCCGACCGATAACACCTGTCCTATTTCGGAAACTTGGGTGTCTTGGCCGAAATTCTTGATCTGATCTTTTAGGATTGCGGAAATTTCTGATGCTTGGATCGCCATTATCGGGCCTCTTGCAGTGTTGCTTGCAGAACGTTGAGCCGTGATCGGATCGACGTGTCAATCATTTTTGATCCTACCTTAACCACAAGACCGCCGATCAAACTGCGGTCAACAGTCACATTCAATGTTACATCTTTGCCCAACGCTGCCCGTAAGGTGGCCGCCAATCTTTCTGATTGCGCCTGATCCAGGGGGGTTGCGGTGGTGACATGGGCGGGAACCTCGCCTTTGTGTGTGGCAATCCGGGCCTGTAGCGCCGTCAAAAGCGCGGGAACCACAAAAAGACGCCCCTTTCGCCCCATAAGGCACAGCGCATTGACCATTGTGGGCCTTAGCTGCATCGCCGTGGCAATGTTGCCAATCGCGGCCTCGGTTTGCGTTCGGGTGTATAGGGGGGAGTGCAAAAGATCACGCAAATCAGCGCTGTCTGCCACGGCGTTTTTCAGGGTGGTGACATCGGATTCAAGCGCGTTAATCGCCCCGCTTTCATGGGCGATGTCAAAAACTGCCTTTGCATAACGTTCGGCGATTGTTGAGATGATAGAGGTTTGTTCGTTCACGTCTATCCTTTCATCGTAAGGATGCCCTTACCTTTGCCGTGCATTGCGTTGTCATGCACGCCATCGCACCTAAATCGCCGTGGACGTAGCAGAGCATTCCTTTCGCTGCAACCGCGAAGGTAACGGGGCGGGGCGTGAAGCACCCTATCTTAACCGCACAGGTGTTTTGGTGTGACCGGCTTGCGACACTTTGAAGCCTGATTTCGCATCATCATCGCAAACACTAATTTATCATGACGTATCGGATTGTGTCATTTAATCATAACGTGCCCAAACCCTTAATCTACAAGATCGCTTAACGATGTTGTTGTGGTCAACATATCGGGATCCAGTCGCAATTCGATGATATGAAGACCGCCTTGTTCGGCCACATGAAACGCCGCGGCAAATTGGTCTGTGTGCTCGATCACGTGTCCGGTGCCGCCATAGGCGCGGGCCAATGTCGCATAGTCGGGGTTAAACAAATCGGTGCCGGACACACGACCGGGGTAATGATTTTCCTGGTGCATACGAATCGTGCCATAGCGCCCGTTATTGGCCACAATAACGATGACATCGGCGCTGTATTGTCGCGCGGTCGAAAGCTCTTGCATCGTCATCTGCATACATCCATCCCCCGCAAAGCAGACGATCGTTTGATCGGGATGTTCCAGTTTGGCGGCAATCGCCGCAGGTAGGCCATACCCCATCGACCCACTGGTTGGCGAAAGCTGCCCGCCATAGCGGTGAAACCGCCCGTAGCGGTGTAAAAATGTGGCGTAGTTGCCCGCCCCGTTTGTGATAATCCCGCGTCCGTCCATATGGTCGCGCAACCATGTCACGATCGCTTCCATTTTGACTGTGCCGGGGGTTTCTTGCGGGGTTTGCCAGGTGTCGAAATCGGCGCGGGCGTCGGCCGTCCAAGTTGGATCGCGGACTGTGAGATCATTGACCCCGCGCAGTGCTGCCAAAAACACGGGGGCGGGGGCGGCGATGGCTTGGGTCGGTTGATAGGCCGCGTTGAATTCATCGGGATCGGGGTGAATGTGAAAAATTGCTTTCCCCGGTGCTGCGGGATCAATCAATCGGTATCCATCGGTTGTAAAATCGCCTAACCTGCTGCCTAACACCAACACCGCATCGGCGTCGCGCACACGTTGGGCCAGGCGTGGATTCATGCCTGTGGTTAAATCGCCAATATAGCTTGGGTGCCGGTTGTCGATATAATCGTGGCGGCGAAACGATACCGCAACGGGTAGGTCGGTAGCGGTAGCAAACGCTTCAACATCCTGTTGTGCGGCGGTAGACCATCCAGGGCCGCCTAAAATTACCAGTGGGCGGTCATGGGCCAAAAGCCGCGCCACCGTATCCCGCGCTTGGGCGGGATTCACCGATTGCACCACGGGGGAAACGGGTGCCAAATCTGGCACATCGACCATGGCAGATAGCATATCTTCGGGCAGGGATACCACAACCGGCCCCGGGCGCCCCGATTGTGCCAGGTGAAACGCACGCGCGATGTATTCAGGCAGGCGTTCGGTTTGTTCGACCTCAACGGCCCATTTCACCAAAGGGGTGAAAAACGCGCGATAGTCCACCTCTTGAAACGCGCCACGGTCGCGGTGGGCGCGTTCGATTTGGCCCACGAAACACACCATCGGTGTTTGGTCGTGCATCGCCACATGTAATCCGGCCGACGCATTGGTGGCCCCCGGGCCACGGGTTACAAATAATACCCCGGGGCTGCCGGTTAATTTCCCATGCGCTTCGGCCATCATCGCAGCGCCGCCTTCTTGGCGGCAAACGATGTTTTGGATGTTATGGTCGTAAAGCCCGTCAAGCGCGGCCAGAAAACTTTCACCTGGCACCGAAAACACCCGCCGCACCCCTTGGATGGCCAACTGATCCGCCAAAATCCTACCGCCATGCCGCATGGTCATTTGTCATCTCCTCTGCCAAAATTGTTTTGTTACCCATACCGAAAGGGAAAGATATGGCAAATGAACGCTTGCTTGGCATCTGTGGATCGCTACGGAAAGGATCGTATAACCGCATGTTGATGTTAGAAGCGCGGCGGATTTTTAACCCTGCGGAATTTATCGACGCCAACATCCGTTTTCCACTTTATGATGGCGATTTAGAGGTGGCAGAGGGCATTCCGCCGGTGGTGCAGGTTTTGGCCGATCAAATTGCGACGGCGGACGCCATTATAATTGTTGGGCCGGAATATAACAAAGCCATGTCAGGTGTGCTTAAAAATGCGCTTGATTGGATCAGCCGCACCAAAGGCGCCCCGTGGCGTGACAAACCTGTGGCGATTTTATCGGCGGCGGCGGGGCGCGCGGGCGGCGAACGCACGCAAATGACGTTACGCCATGCCATGACACCGTTTCGGCCGCATCTGTTAACAGGGCCAGAAATGTTTGTGGGCGGTGCCAGCGGAGAATTTGATGAAAACGGCCATTTGACCAACACGCGCGGCATCACCTTGTTAGAGGAATTGATGGCCGAGCTGCGCAAGGCCGCCGGATTAACATCGGCATAACGGTGCGGGTGGCCTGTGTTGTGGAAAATATAATATGGTGCAGCGGCGTCTATATTATGGTGCCAAACTCGCCTCTGGCTTAAAACCGGGGGGAATGTGATCGACACCGTCCAGGATCAGATCTGCCATCAGTTGGGCACAGATCGGGGCCATCCCAAAACCAATTTTGAAACCGCCATTGGCGATATAAGTGTTCGCGCGCGTCGGATGCTGCCCTAACATTGGCGCACGCGACCGTGCCCGCGGGCGTACACCCGCCCACCGGGCAATAACCCTGGCCTGACCTAGCGCGGGGCATATTGCCCGGGCCTTGGCGATCAGTTTATCAAGGTTTTCATCCGTGCTGTGTGCATCGTCATAAGATCGTTCGGACGTTGATCCAACGGCGACTGTGCCATCCCCATGGGGCACGATATGTACCGTATCGGCAAAAATCTGCGGCGTGCCCCCCAAATCGCGGGCCAGCAACGCCGCCTGTCCTTTGACCCCATTGCCCACGGATGTGCCCAATTCCGCCGATAAGGCGCTTAATCCCGCGACACCGGTGGCCCAAACCTCGACCCCGCGGTGGTTTTCTGCCGTGCGTTCTATTGATCCACCTACCGCTACGATAGCGTTGGCCAGGGCTTTGGTCGCGCGTTTGGGGTGGATGCGGGCCGATAACGTGTCATATACCATCAAACCGGTGGGTGCAGGCGCAAGATCGGGGTGACACGCGCGCACCGTCCACGTGAATTGTCCTTTCCAATATGTTTGCGCGCCTACGCTGCGCGTTCGGGCCAATGTAACGTGCCGATCATCGAATAGGGGTTGCCACCGCCCAATGCGGGCATAGCCCGGGTCATGCCCGCCAACCCCAGCGATGTCGGCCCAAAACGTATCAGCCATCACAAGGCTTTTGAATTGAAGCGCTTTTTTATTATTCCATTGGTCGGGTGTGTGCGGGGCCAGCGCCCCCACCGGCCCGCTGGAGGCACCGGTGCCTACACCTTTTGGGTCCACAACGCACACCCGCGCCCCTTTTTTCAGGCACGCCCACGCGACCGATAGGCCAAAAATTCCCGCGCCTCGAACAATAATATCGGCCATTGCCAAGAGTGCCCATTTAGGTCAGTGTTTAAGCCATTCTTTATGCGAGCCTGCGCCAATGCACCAGACACACCCGATTGCATGGAAAAACGGGCGGGTGCCCGTTTCTTTGCGATTTGACGATCCGTTTTATTCGCTTGAAAATGGATTGGCCGAGGCACACCACGTTTTTTTAGCGGGCAATAGATTGCCCGCGCGGTTTTGCCCGGGGTTTCACATCGCCGAATTGGGGTTTGGCACTGGGTTGAATTTGGCCGCAGCCTGGGCCGTGTGGTGCGTCGCTGGGGTGCCCGGGCCGTTATGTTTCACCAGTTTTGAGGCATTTCCACTGTCCGGCGCCGATGCACGGCGGGCTCTGTCAATGTTTCCTAAGGCGGCGGTTTTTGCCGAGCCAATCGCCAAGGCATTGGATGGAACGGGCCGGATTGAGACCGAAACGCTTAACTTTACCCTGATCCGTGGCGATGCACGACACACTGTGCCACAGTGGCATGGTCACGCCGATGCGTGGTTTTTGGATGGGTTTGCCCCCACCCGCAATCCCGCATTGTGGGATCCCGCCCTATTGCGTGCGGTGGCCGCCCACACCGCACCCGGGGGCGGTTTCGCAACCTATACGGCGGCGGGGGCGGTGCGTCGGGCCTTGGCGCAGGCGGGATTTATGGTGGAAAAACAGCGTGGATACGGGCGAAAACGCCATATGATGGTGGGCAGATTACCATGACCACGCAAAACACGCGGCTTGGCATTGCCTTGATGATTGCCACAACATTTGTGTTCGCCATGCAAGACGGGATCAGCCGCCATTTGGCCGAAACGTATAACGTTTTAATGGTTGTCATGATCCGATATTGGTTTTTTGCCGCGTTGGTGATGACAGTCACCGCGCGGCGCGCGGGGGGTGTGGCGCCCTCAGCACGCACCAGCCAACCGATTTTACAGATCGTGCGTGGTTTGTTGTTGGCGTTTGAGGTCTGTTTGATGGTCTGGGCGTTAGAGCGTTTGGGATTGGCCGCTGTGCACGCCGTTTTTACATGTTATCCACTGATTGTCGCGGCCCTATCTGGCCCCATTTTGGGCGAACAGGTTGGATGGCGGCGATGGACGGCCATTGGCATAGGGTTCATCGGCATTCTTATCATTCTGCGCCCGGGGGGCAGCGCCATGCAGGTTGAGGCATTGGTTCCCCTATTCGCGGCGTTTCTGTTTGCGCTTTATGGGCTTTTGACCCGCCATGCCGCGGCCCGTGATGCCGCCATGACCAGCTTTTTTTGGACGGGTGTTGTGGGCGCCGTGGCAATGACAATTGTGGGGGTTTGGGCGTGGCAACCCATGACCGCCGCCGATTGGGGATGGATGGGGGCGTTGTGCGTTTTGGGATCACTGGGGCATTATCTGTTGATCAAAACCTACGACGTGGCCGAGGCCAGCGCGGTGCAGCCCTTTGCCTACTTCCAACTGGTGTTTGCCACAGCAGTGGGAGTGTTGGTGTTTGACGAAACTTTATACGCAAATGTGGTTTTAGGGGCCATCATCGTTGTGGGGGCGGGGTTGTTCACGCTGTGGCGTGAACGGGCGACCCAATCAACCTAGGCCCCCCTGCCGGTATCTGCATAAGGGCTATTTGACCTCAGAGAAATGTGTTAATTGCGCAACACTATTGCGTTATGCCATGAAATCATTAGAAGACGACTGCGTCGGGCTATGGCGCAGCCTGGTAGCGCGTCCGTCTGGGGGACGGAAGGTCGCAGGTTCAAGTCCTGCTAGCCCGACCATTTTACGCGGATATATCTGTGTGTTGGATCATTTTAGGCAAACACATGTGTCGCGTATTTGAGGATCGCCACAGATTTGGGAACAGGGACAGATGATTTATAACAAAGGCAAGGTTTTGTTGTTTATTAGCGCCTTGTTCATAGCGGCGTGTCAAGGGCCCGATCCTTTGCCGCATCCGTTTAACGTTACCACCGCTTTCGATGGTCAATGGCGCGGCGAAGGCATTGTGGAATTCGGCCCGGGGTGTGTGCCTGCAACGATGTTGGGCGAGATTCAAAATGGGTGGCTTAGGCTAAGGTTCGTAGGATATGACACGATCATGGCCGGGTGGATTTCGCGCGATGGGTTTGTGCAACTCACCCCCCAAGTTCCGCGACAGGATTATAGTTTTTCCGGCATTGCCACCCCCGATCGTATTGTTGGCACCTGGAATTTCGATGGTGGCGCCTGTTCAGGTAGCTGGTTCTTAAATCGCGTATCATAAAGGTATGGGCCCCTTTACACGAAATAAGCATTGGGAAAACATAACACTATGACCCACGGGGTATTGCCCGATCACGCGATTGAGGCCTTGATCGCCCAAGGCGCCATTCGTGCGGCCACCCCGATCACCCAAGCACAGTTTCAACCGGCCAGTCTTGATTTACGGTTGGGCAATGTGGCGTATCGGGTGCGCGCGTCGTTTCTGGCGGGGCCGGATGTGCCGGTGGCCGAACGTTTGGCAGCCTTTGAAATGCACCGGATGGATTTAACGGCCGGGGCGGTGTTGGAAAAACACTGTGTCTATGTTGTGCCGCTACATGAACATTTGCATCTGCCCCCTGATATTTCCGCCATGGCCAATGCCAAAAGCTCCACCGGCCGCGTTGATTGCCTAACACGGATCATTACCGATGGTGGGATCGAATTTGATCGCATCCCTTTGGGGTATACTGGCCCACTTTATGCCGAAATTTGCCCACGTTCGTTTTCCGTGCTTGTCAGGCCTGGGTTATGCCTAACGCAGATTCGGTTTCGGCGGGGGCAGGCGGTGCTAAGCGATGCAGACCTTGCCGCGCGCCATGCGAAAACGCCGCTGGTCGATGGGGAACAT
>CALFSY010000122.1 GCA_937916365.1 uncultured Jannaschia sp.
CTGTCCAAATGGATACTGTGCAAAAACTCGCCTTAGCGTCGCAGGCCCTTGAAAGCTTTTCCAATAGTGGCTTGCCGGGCTTTAGAACAGGGTTTCAAACAGGATACGACACAACAAGACTGGGACTGCTTGATCGTGATGCCCTGCGCCATGGTGCTCTTCCCCGCAGAAGTTCTGAGAAAAATCCTGGCGATCCAAATCCCTCTTGACATTAAATGTAAAACTTAAAAGCCTAATGATAATTTGAATCAATCAGGTGATTTATGTTAGGAAAATGGGCGCTTCATGGGTGGTTCATTGATGACCGCCTTCGTGAATCCATTCGTGCAAATCAAAGCAAAAAAGGCACAACACCAAAGAACAAAATCTCTGGCAAAACCATTGCCGACAAAGTTGGTATAGATCCGCCCATCCTCAGCAGATTGCGTAAAGATGATGAAAGAGGGCAATATAAAGACTACGAAGAAAAATTATGGCGTCACATGCTGCCAGACGGCTTGGAGGAAAATCTTCCAACGTATCGAAAAATGCTATCTGATGCGGTCTACTATCTAAAAAAGTTGGAAGATCAAGACGGATGTGACCTGCCCCCAGACATGCCGATTCTGGCCAAGGCTTTTTTAAAAGATCAACATCTTATAGATGATAAAAGTCAACCAACGCATCGTTTGATTGACCATAAAGAAAAGCGCAAACCATCCCAAACCCCCAAACCCCCTGCACCGGTTTTAGAAATACCACCGCATGTGGGGCCGATTTACCATTACACCGATAGCACCATTGATATTTTGGGGCGCGATGGTGAACAAAAAGCACTGGCGCGGTTTCGCGACGCGGGACACGGGTTTCGTTGGTGGCAAATCGCGGGGGTGGCTGGTCAAGGCAAAAGCCGCCTGGCACTCGATTTAATAAAGAAAACCAGACAGATACCGGATTGGAACGCTGGATTTTTTCTTGAACACAAACATGATAAAGCCCTGCAAGATTTTGTAGCTCACTGCAATGCGTGGTATCCTGACCAAAATTATCTCATTGTCATCGACTATGTGGCGGCCCGAACCGAGGCGTTAAACACTCTCATGACGACATTCGCCGCGCGGAGCGAGACCTTTAACCACGCGGTGTGTGTATTGGTGGTAGAACGCCAACCCTGGAATGTGGGCAGCGGTGATTTTGGATACCCGCGCGCCGATTGGTTCAGTCGCGTTGCCGGTCAACACAGTGGCTATCACGAGGGGTTGGCCACCAGTCTTTACACCGATGACGGGGAGGTTTTGACCCTAACAGCCCTGCAACCAGAAAACCTCATTGAGATTGTGACTAAAGTTGCCGCCCAATTTCCCACCCCGTTAATTTATGAGCGATCGGAAATTGCAAAAAAATTGGCACAGATCGACCATCAGGGGCGACCGCTTTATGCGTATTTCCTGGGACGCGCTTTGGGGGCGCGGCAAGCCGCGGCCATTACAAGCAAAGACGGTTTGCTCGATTGGGTGTTAGAGGCCGACCGTGCTAAACGTTGGCGCGCAGCCGGCTTTGAAGAGGCAACCACTCCGCGCATCGGGTCACTACCGCCCAATCACCTGGGCTATGTAGGCCAAAACCCGTCCATGCACTTGGCGCTTTTAGCCACGATGATCCGTGAATTGGCCTGTAACGATTTGGCTGAGCGATACAGGGGGCTGGGGTGGACGCCCCACACCCATCTGATTTTGCGCGAAGCCTTGGCAATCGCCGATAACCCCATGCAAAACGACCCCGAACCTGTGATCACAGGTCTACAACCTGATTTACTGGGCGAATATTTCGTGCTGGAGTCTTTGCGTAAGCAAGCGGTATTTGTGGAAGTTACTGATCTGGCCTGGACTCTTAGTTCAGATCAAATGGCCGAATTTCTGATACGGATCACACGGGATTTCCCCCACCATCCGACCATAGAACTGATCCTCAACAACATACCAAATGAACCCAATGAGGCCACTCGTGTTGCCTATGTCTATGCGGTCTCGCATATTATGGTCAACTTATCGCGGAGCAATTCCCATTTCCCAAGCGGCTTTATGACCATGCTCCGTATCGCCGCCGAAGCAGGGGATGGTCTCGCCATGTCCAACCTCGGGGTGTGTTATGCACAGGGCAAGGGCGTCGAGAAAAACATGCGCACCGCGGTAGAATGGTATCGTAAAGGTGCCAAAGCAGAAAATGGTCGAGCCATGTCCAACATCGGGGTATGTTATGCACAGGGCAAGGGCGTTGAGAAAAACATGCCCATCGCCTTAGGCTGGTATCGCAAAGGCGCAAAGGCCGGCGATGACATGGCCCGACGGCATTATGCCGCCCTTGCATTTGCACTGGGGGATAATACGCCCATTGCCGAGGTGGAAACACACATAACACTTCCCGCAATCGCTTTGGGCGCGGTATGGGCCGATACTCCGCCATTGCCGGGGGCATGGTATGACCTTCTTGATACATCAGAGGTCATGGAAATCATCACACACATCACCCAATCAATCACTTTTGAGGGACAAGACACAGCCCTAACAGGAAAAACCATAACCGCCGCCCGCGCATGTGACTTGTCGTTTTATGCTGGCATCAGATTATGTGATATACAGGTGAAAGACCCTTCCACGGATACAATTCAAATTCTGAGTGCCTTGATCTCACCTTCCCATGCGCTTATGCTTGACGGGACATTGGATCATATTTACGCTTTGAATGAAACACGTTTGCGCCTTGAAACGGACGCACAAGATAAAGCCTATTTGCAGTTTTTTTGTAGATTTATTCGCACTGAACAAGGGCCTTTTTATATCTTAGATGATCCCAGCGATATTCCATTTGAGGAGGGCACTGATCAAACCACCCTCGCGCGGGTTTTACCCCATATCACCCCCATAAAATCAATCAATATTCCTGTCTCTCCTAACAGGTTTGCCTGGCACGCGGCCGTGTTACATGGGGATGTTTTGTCTTTGGTTATTTATGCCGTTATGGAAAACGGTAACGTAACAAAGATCGCAGACACAAAATTGGCCAAAAACCTGCCCGTCAAGCGGCGATACTACAGGGGAATGTTCAGAACACCGCTGTTCACCCATGACGCCTTCAGGAGGTCAACTGGCCTTGTGTAAATGAGGCAAGGTGTGCGGGGGCAGACCCCGCGACCTTGGCAAGGGGGCAAAG
>CALFSY010000123.1 GCA_937916365.1 uncultured Jannaschia sp.
CGTGAGGCGGGTATCGTCTGTAGCTTCTCGCTGGCCTTCGTGTGCCTTGTCAATGGCGGCATTGTAGTCATCCATAAACGCTGACCGCAACACCTCATCTTTGCGCCGTTCTGTGGCGGCTAGCTTGGACTCCTGCACTTTGACTTGATATGCTTGATCGCGGTGTAACGATACCTGCTCCCCTTCATGCTGTTGTGCCAAACCGCGCCGCTGTTGAGTGATCGCCTGATTAACACGGGCAAGAGTCTGCTGGTGAACATGATACGCTTGAGCATCTCTGGCTTGTGCGCCGGTGATCTTCCGCACAAACCCACGCAAGCCTTTTTGTGATAACCGCGCCTTGAGGGTTTCGGCTTCGCGTGCCGTTTGATTCATCGTTACCCCGTAACGATCTTTTAGCCGCTGTTCCAAAGCCTGTGCTTGATCGGATTGACGGCTAATCATGTTATAATGGGCGCGGCGATGCTGTATTGATAAGCCATCCTGAACATGATCTTTCCAATCCTGGAAACGCGCCCATTGTTTGGCTAATCTGGCTTCGATGGTTTTTAATGCCGCCGCCCGCTCTGTTCTTGCGGCATTCTGGCGGTCAATAGCGCGGTTCTTATCGCCAATACGGGTTGCCTCCCCCCGCCGTTCCATTGCGGTTGCTTTCGCCCCTCTGTGCTGCTGTGGGGCGCGGTCTATGCCTTGACCCTCCAAACTCCGGTGATCGACCCGCACGGATAAACCAAGCCGCTGGAATGCCTGGTTCTGGTGATGCGCCCAGGCTTCACGCCAAGCCTCTAACTGCTTGGGGGCATTCCAGTCCCGTGCCTTTTTACCGAACCCCTCCCCTGTTACTTGCCGCATGGTCAACAAAACATGGGCATGGTGGTTGCGGCCGTCCCCGTCCCTATGCGGCGCATGAATGCTTACATCCGCAATCATGCCGTGGCTGACAAAGTGATCTGATACGAAAGACCGCACCAAGTCACGCCGTTGAGCGGGGGTCAATTCATGCGGTAAAGATAACTGCACCTCACGGGCAAGCTGTGCATCTTTGCGCCTCTCGGCGGCTTCTACGGCATTCCATAAGGTAGCGCGGTTGCGCAAATGGGCGGGGGCAATGGGTGGCATGAGTATTTCGGAATGCACCACGCCTTGCTTGCGGGTGTAGTCGTGATGCTCACCATAACGGGCGCATGTCAAGTCACAGGCCGCACGATAGGCCGCCGCCGCTGTGATGCTACGGCCTGCGCTACGCCCGATAATGGACGCTGAAAACCGATAGCTGGCCATATGTGTTTATGTCTCCTTTCCTGCCACTAACAAGCCTCGCAGAGCGCACACATTGCGAAGCGATGTATAAGTGCGCCATTAAAAGAATGGAAAAATAGGTTCAATCCGCCGGTTATATGCCCTTAGGCTTGCCACAAATGACATACACTGGTGATTGCAATAAGGCGATAAACCACATTTTATGGTAGAATATCAAGATAAGATTAATGTTTACGGAAAAAGGTTACAATGGCACGCAAAACGCCACAAAAACGCATCGAAGACCTAACACGTCAATATGATCAAATCAAGGCCAGGCTACACCGCGAACGCGCCAAGATCGCCACACAAAAACGCAAAGAGGATACCCGCCGGAAAATCATTGTCGGCGCGGCTCTCCTTGCCCATGCCGATTATGATCTAGCCTTCAAAGAACAAATCTGGCGCATCCTCAACACGCATGTCACACGAAAACAAGACCGCGCATTGCTCGGATTAGA
>CALFSY010000124.1 GCA_937916365.1 uncultured Jannaschia sp.
GATTGACTTTGTTAGACAGCTCATAAGTGCCGCGCCATCATCAATTCAACCTATAATGAGTGATCCACCACGGACTTCAGTTACCTATGATTTAAGGAATGGTCCTATAAGCTTTAACTTTGTTGGAAATACTGACCAAAGATTAAGGTCTATTAGCATAACTAGGTAACTGAAAGTGGTATTATTAACTTTATATATCAGACTGTTGCGCTAATCGCCTGCTGCGCTTCACATGAAAACCAAAATTAGGCTTTGCCATGTCCTCTTTACCCCCTTTTTTATCGCCTTCGCCGGAGCAAGAGGCGCTGGAATTGGGTTTGGATTATGTGATCTTTGATCCGTTGGCGGTTGACGCCCGAACCCGCGCCGAGGCAAAAGATGACGAAACGCCCCCCCTCCGCGCCTATGCGGTGTTGGATGCGTCGCAAAGCCCTGATATTTCTATCTGCCTCAAAGGGTTTAATGATCCCGCCCGTTGCTTGTTCGACGGGCAGGCCTATGACGATTTGGCCGAGGTAGCCCCGTGGGTGGTGGAGTTCACCCGCTATTCCGATGCGTGGTATTGGTTTATTGAAGAAGGCTATGGCCAGAATTGGGGCATTTTCGTCCATTCCCGCCTGGATATGCCGCGCCTAAAAACCCAGCTTAAAAAATTCCTCAAAATCGAAGACGAAGACGGCGATGTGTCGTTTTTCAAATACTACCGGCCCCAGCACCTTAATGCTTACTTGCCTGCGTTTACCCCCACCCAGTTAGAGCGTTTTATGCTGGGGATTGAGGCGATGTATGCCGAATACCAAGACGATACCACGAAACTTTTGATGCACAAACGCACTGATGACGGCACCCTGAAACGCAGCATCGCCGACCTTATCGAAACCGGTGATCCCTTGCGCGTTCAACCTGCCTCGCCCGACGCCGCGCAAGCCCTCATCACCGCCGCCAAAGGAACATCATAATGCCCCCTCTATTCACAAAAAAACAGATGATGGGCCCCCCCATGCCGCCCCATGAATTCGCCGCATGGTATGTGGCTGAAATTATGGTCACGGAATTCCCTCATTTCATCCGCGATCTTGGGAAAAAGGCCTGCGAAGCACAAACCCGTAACGGCCTCTATTATGCAGAGCATTTCGGCATCACCCGCCCTGATTTGCAGGGTCAGTTTATGACGATCATGTGGGCGGTTGGCCCGAATTTTTTTGAAACCAAAGCGTTTGGTGACATCCTAAATGCCCCACATCTGGACGAAGACGCCAAAATCGACGCGCTTTATGGCGTGCCTGCGGCGGCGGGCGGACGGGCGGTGGAAAACGCCAACGATCTGTATTGGTTTCCGTGGTTGATCGAAAACAACATTTTGGGGTTAGAAGACGACCCCGAGTGGGATGATGACGATCTTGCCCCCGATGAAGAGGGGGATCACTGATATGGGTAATGCGGTTAGAAACGCCGATATTTCCGGCGATGCGGGGGTCGCATCGGCACAGCGTGGTCTTGATAGTGCCACACAAGCGTGGATCGACATCGGGGTTGAGGCGGGGTTGTTGGTGGCGTCGTCTGTGCCGGGGGTGGGATGGGCGGCCGATACGGTATCGCTGGCGCGCAGCGCGGCGGCGGGGGATATCGGCGGTGTCATTATGGATGCGATTGGGTTTATCCCGTTTGGCGGGGATGCGATCAAAGGCTTTTTCCGGGGGCGGCGCATTGCGCGGGCGATGCGCGCCGCCGATGAGGTCCTGGCCGCGGCCCGCACCGGCCTGTCGCGGGCCCAGGCCTTTGCCCGGCGGCGCGTGGCGGCCTCTCGATATTGGCGGGGGATTCAACGGCGGCGAGAGGAGATCTTGAACCGCTATCGCAGCTGCCGCCAGGCCCAATGCGCCGATGCCCGCGATGCGGAGTTGGAACGGGCCTCAAGGCTACCTTCGCGGGAACGGGGCGATTGGGTGGACGCCAACGGCAACCGCGTGCCCGCAGGCCACGGAACGTTTCGCCCAAGGGAAGGCACGCGCCTGCACAATGCGTTAAGTCGACATCAAGATCCTGTTACCGGTGTTCCGTTTAGAAATGGTGAGCCCGATTTGTCGGGATTTCCACCCCCAGGGCGAGGAAACCAAGCACCAGGCGGCGGGCCATATACAGTAGAAATTGAACAAAGCCTGGATGGGGATCGTATGGCCGATGCCGCCGCCGCCTGGCGACAACGCGCCGAAGATTATCCAGGAACACGAAATCCGGATCGAATCGAGATGAAGGGCGCTGGCATCATACTGGAGATGGTGTAACAATGCAGTTTGTGGATCGACGAGTCCATGAATCATTGGCACACCAAGGTGGGGTGGCGATGAACACATCGCCTGGCTTCTAATATTTAAAGTGAGGATAATATGAGTCTGAAAATAAGACCCGAATGGGATTTGGACGATCCTGCGGATATTAAAGTGAACCGAGATGGTTCCGTTACATTCAAAGGACCAGTGGGTGATGTATTCTTGCCCCAAGATTATTTTAGTATGCTAAAAATATCAGATGG
>CALFSY010000125.1 GCA_937916365.1 uncultured Jannaschia sp.
CGCGAATGCAATCATCACCACACTTTTAACCCCCAGTTATTTCAAGGACATACCCCATGCCTGACCACCCGCGCGATGCATTAGACCCCAAAGGCTTGATTTTTGAAGCATTCCGCATCGAAGGCATCACCGAACCGGAATGTAGGTCGATTTTTGTTGATTGGGCGTTGAGCGTCGAGGCCGCGGATATGGTAGAAGCCATTAAAACACTGTTGACGCGCCATTGTGATGTGGCCGCCTATCACCCTATGTTGGTTGTATTGCGCGAAGGATTAGGCACCCCACCCCAAACACGGCGGCGTGGCGGGCGGGCGGGCCGACGGCGGGGATAACCAACTTAACGGTGTGTTTCGATATGAATGCCGCTAGACGCTGCCCTATTCCACCCGCCATAATGGTTTAGACAAAATGTAAAAGGAAACAACATGGCGCCTTTGGCCGATCTAGGGCGAAACCAAGAAGGCATCGCAGCCCTCATCGACGCCTTAAAACCCCATTTTGGGGCACGGTTGGAAACCGGTTATGCGGTGCGCCAACACCACGGGCACACCACAACGTGGCTTTTGAATCAGCCACCCGATGCCGTTATATTTCCCCAAACCACCGCCGAGGTTCAACAGATCGTGCGCCTATGCGCGGCTAATCGCGTGCCGATCATACCATTTGGTGTTGGCACCTCGCTCGAAGGGCACGTGAACGCCCCTATGGGTGGCGTGTGTTTGGACACGTCGCGGATGAATCGCATTCTGGCGGTGCATCCCGATGATATGGATGTGGTGATCGAACCCGGGGTTACGCGAAAAACCCTAAATACACACTTGCGGGATACAGGATTGTTTTTTCCGGTCGATCCGGGGGCGGATGCGTCGCTGGGCGGGATGGCTGCGACAAACGCCAGCGGCACATGCGCCGTGCGATATGGCACGATGAAAGACAATGTATTGGCGTTGAAGGTTGTTTTACCTTCGGGGGATGTCATTAATACCGCATCGCGGGCGCGGAAAACCGCCGCTGGCTATGATTTGACGCGGCTTATGGTGGGTTCTGAAGGAACGCTTGGCATCATTACCGAACTCACCCTGCGTTTGCACGGTATACCCGAGGCCACGGCGGTGGCCACATGTGGGTTTCCAACCGTTAAGGCCGCGTGTGACACTGTCATAGCAACAATCCAACATGGCATTCCCGTGGCACGGATCGAGTTTTTGGATGCGCTGACCGTGCAAGCCGTGAGTGCGTATTCCAAGCTCAACTTACCGCACACACCGCTGTTGTTGTTGGAATTCCATGGCACCGAGGCAAGCGTGATGGAACAGGCGGATATATTCAAAGCCTTGGCGGCGGACCATGGCGGCACAAACGTTAAGACCGCCACACAGACAGATCAGCGAACCACCCTGTGGCAGGCCCGCCATGATGCCTATTGGGCGTGTCTGGCATTACGACCCGGGGCCAAAGGTATGTCAACCGATGTGTGTGTGCCCATATCGCGGCTGGCCGATTGTGTCGATGCCGCACAGGCGAAAGCGGTGCAAATGCGTCTTATCGCGCCGGTGTTGGGCCATGTGGGGGATGGCAATTTTCATGTCTTGCTTTTGATTGATCCCAACGATCCTGGTGATATTGCGCGGGCCGAAGAATACGTGGGATGGTTGAACGATATCGCGATTGCCATGGATGGCACATGCACCGGTGAACACGGTATCGGACAGGGCAAAGCCCCCTATCTGTCCCAAGAATTGGGCGCGGCCACAGTAGGTGCAATGGCCACCATCAAACACGCCCTTGATCCGCACAATATCATGAACCCTGGGAAAATGGGGCTGGGCCATGGTGCGCCCTAAGGCCCATGGTGTTGCCTCGGCCCATGACGATCCGCATTTATCGGGGCGTGCGGGATGGTTGCGCGCGGCAATTATGGGGGCCAACGATGGCATATTGTCCACGGCCTCTTTGTTGGTGGGGGTGGTTGCCGGTGGCGCGGATCGGCCAACGCTTTTGCTGGCAGGGGTGGCGGGGCTAACCGCCGGTGCGTTGAGCATGGCCGCCGGTGAATACGTTTCGGTATCCAGTCAGGCAGATGTCGAACGCGCAGATGTGGCCCGGGAAAAAGCGGAATTGGCCAAAAACCCCGAGGGTGAGCTGGCCGAATTAACGGCCATTTACGTGGCGAGAGGGTTAAGCCCATCGCTTGCGGCCCAAGTGGCCACAGAATTAACAGCGCAAGATGCGCTTGCCGCCCATGTTCGTGATGAAATCGGGCTAACCGATTTATCACCCCCCCGCCCGATTCAGGCCGCGATGGTTTCGGCGTTGACCTTTGCGGCGGGTGCGGGCGTGCCTTTGGTTGTTGCGACGATCGCACCATTACCCACAGCGGAGCTGTGGGTGGGGGCGGCGGCGCTTACCGCGCTTGGCACACTTGGGGCGCTTGGGGCACAGGCCGGGGGGGCGCCGCGTCTAAAGGCGGCGGTTCGGGTTATGGTGTGGGGTGTGCTGGCCATGATGGCGACATCGGCCCTAGGCACCGCATTGGGCGTTGCGTTTTAGGCCCTAAAATTATTTATAAATCAAGGTTATAAAATCGCGCGGCGGTCTGAAAAAACACATCCTTATGTGCCGTTTCGGGCACTAATGTGCGATAAGCATGTGACAATGTGGCGTAATCGGAATATAATTTATCGACCGGAAAATTTGATCCAAACATAACCCGCTTGGACCCAAATAATGTTAGGCAGGTTTCTATGATCGGGCGCATGGTGTCTATGGTCCAATGATGGTCGAACATCCCTAAACCAGACAGTTTGCAGGTGACGTTTGGCAAATCTGCCAAATGTTTTAACCCCTCTGCCCATCTTCTTAGGCCCGCCGTGCCCCGATCATGGGGCGATCCTGCATGGCATAGGGCGATGTGTGTTTCGGGTGTCGTGGCCAACACCTCGGCGGTTTTGCCCATAAGTTCGGGGATAAGTTGTAAATCAAAACGCAACCCACGCCGCCCAATTTCGCGCAAGCCCAATATAAAGCGCGGATCGTCAAGCAACGCATTGGATCCCGTCATCGCATCTTCGCCCGGGGCGCGCCCGACGATTTGCCGCACGCCACGCACTGTGGATAAACGTTGGAACATGTCCAGTTGATCGGGAAAATCGCCTGCTGTCAGGTCACAAAACACGACCTGGACCAGTGGCCAGTTCGGGTGCGCCGTGGCCGCCGCGTGCACCCAACGCGCCTCTTCCATTGCATCTTCGGCCCCTACCTGAATGTGGACCGATGCCGCAATGCCTTCTACCCCGGCCTCGCGGTGAAATTCATCCAAAAGATAATTGCGTTGGATCGGGGTGGGATCGCCAAAAAACCGTTTGACCCCATGGGCCATTAGCCATGGGTAGTGGACCGCGTCTAAATCCCAAAGGTGATGGTGGGCATCAATCCACATCGTCATTCGTGCGATTCCTTTTGCATGTGCGGGTTGCATGTGCGCGATAAGATATCGACGCCTTGTTGTTTCCAAAAATGTAGCAGGTCAATGAATACCCAATTTTCGGCCAATTTGTTGCCCGCCCGCCGATAGATGTCGATCACCCGAAATTCACCGCGCTTTCCGGTTGCGGGCATTCCCATAAAATTACCGGACAATGTGGCAGAAAAATTAGGCCATCCAAAAAACCCGCCATAATGCCCCTCGGCCAAGCGGCAAATATGGGTGGTTGCCGAACGTTCGGTGAATGCAGCACGGAATGGTCCGGCATGTTGTTGGGCATAACGTGCGATGGTGTAGGTTGCGCCAATTCCCGCAGGGCCCCACCAAAGCATGTCGTGATGCCACGTGCGCGCCAGCTCCGCCTTTAGCGGTAGGCCCAGTTGCCAGGTGCCTAAATCGGCGATCATTGCATTGATGGCATTGCGCGTGGCGGTGCCGTGGGCTTTGGGCTGTGGGTCAAACATCAATCCATCGTGGGTCATCGGCCCAGGCTGCACCATGTGTGCGGCGGTTTGGGCCGGAAATGGGTGCAGACCTGCCTGGATCATCAGGTGCGGAATATCGAAATACATCGCCGTTTCGGCAATTTTTCCATGGTCAATTTTATTGAATTCACAATACCTAAGACAGGCTAATTTGCCGGTGGGCGCAATACCTAACCATTCCACATCAAACAGTCCCACCAGATGCCCCATGGAAACAACCCAAACGGATTTATACCCATCCATTTCGTTGTGCCCGGCCATGAAAATATCCATCCGGCGCTGCATGTGTGTCAGGCTTTGGCGTAACGGGCGCCAAAATTGATCGGCAACTGATTTCGCGCTTATTATTTCGTTAAACGGATGAAACCCACGCCAAAGATAATCAGCGCGGCAATGATCCCGCAAAACACCTTCAATTTCAGCATCATGCGCCCCGTCAAGGGCATCATAATAGTTAAGGATCAGGTTTTTTTGGTGTAACAGATCGTCCATCGGCCTAAATTGTGTGTGCGATTATAGAAAACCCTTGCCAAGTTGTCATGCGCAAGTCTAGCGTTTTACAATATCACGCAGTTACCTTGCGCGAATTATAAACGGGGGAATGATGGCTGAAATTCAGCTGCGCAATATATCAAAGCGTTGGGGTAGCTTTATCGGTGTTGATAAGTTTGACCTGACGATTGCCGATAAAGAATTCCTTGTATTATTAGGGCCTTCGGGGTGCGGTAAAACCACGACCATGCGCATGATTGCCGGGTTAGAAGACGCAACAGAAGGCGACATTTTAATTGACGGGCAGCGCGTCAATAACATAGATCCAAAAGACCGCGACGTTGCCATGGTGTTCCAAAGCTATGCGCTTTACCCAAATATGAACGTGTATGAAAACATTCGTTTTCCGTTAAAGGTGCGCGGCATTGACCCCAAAACCCACGATGGAAAAATTCGCCGCGCCAGTGCGATGGTTGAACTGGACGATTTTTTGCATCGCAAACCCGCCGAATTGTCCGGCGGTCAACGCCAACGTGTGGCCCTGGCCCGGGCGATTGTGCGCGAACCCAACGTTTTTTTGATGGATGAACCCCTTTCTAATCTGGATGCAAAACTGCGGGTTTCCACCCGCGCACAGATTAAGAACCTTATCCATGAATTGGCCGTTACAACCATCTATGTGACCCATGACCAAATCGAAGCGATGACATTGGCCGATCGTGTGGTGGTTATGGAAAAAGGTGTTGTTCAACAGGTCGGCAGCCCGACCGAAATTTATGATCGCCCGGCCAATACCTTTGTTGCCGGATTTATCGGCAGCCCCGCGATGAACCTGATCAAGGGGTCCGTTTCAAACGGCGTTTTTTCTGCCCCAAACGTTGAAATCACGGGATTACCCGTGCCGGATGGTCACATGACGTTAGGGTTTCGCGCAGAGGATGCAACAGTTGTGCCAAGTGGCGGCCAAATTAATGCCCCGATCTATACGCTTGAACTATTGGGTGACGCCACGATGGTCACAGTGCGCATCGGCGGCACTTTGGTCAGCGTGCGGGCTGAAAAAACCTATCGCGCCGCGATTGATGATATGGTCTCAATCGCGGTGCCTGGTTCCATCTGCCACCTGTTTGACGGCACAACAGGCGCGCGCGCAGGGGCATGACTATGCGCGACCTTTGGGCCCAGGGCCACGGGGGACGGGCGATGTTGCATACCGCGCCCCTAAACCGACATATCGCACCATCAAGAAACAGGGAGAAGAATATGTTTCTAAAAAA
>CALFSY010000126.1 GCA_937916365.1 uncultured Jannaschia sp.
GAACCCCGCCAGCATCCGTTCGGTATGGTTGCGTGTGGCCTTTGCCTCCACCACCACGGTTTGCCCGGGCGCGTTTAGCCCGGCCAACAATATGGCCGATTTCACCTGTGCCGAAGGCACAGGCAGGGTGTAGTGCACCGGTATCGGCATTTCCGCGCCCATCACCGCCATGGGTAACCGCCCGCCTGCGCGCCCACATGTGCGTGTGCCAAACCCCGCCAATGGCTCGGTCACGCGGGCCATGGGGCGTTTGACCAGGCTGGCGTCACCGGTAAAGATGGCGGTGATCGGGGTTGTGGCCATTGCCCCCATGATAAGCCGCACACCCGTGCCGGAATTGCCGCAATCAATCACACACGCCGGTTCCGCAAAACCACCTACACCCACGCCATGCACGGACCAATCCCCAGGCCCATGGCGCGTAACCTCGGCCCCAAAGGCGCGCATGGCGGCGGCGGTATCCAACACATCCTGCCCCTCCAAAAGACCGGTGATACGCGTTTCGCCCACAGTAAGCGCGCCCAGGATCAAGCTGCGGTGGCTGATTGATTTATCGCCGGGCACATGGGCCGTGCCCGTCAAAGCGCCGCTTTTGCGGGACATCATTGGAATTGGTTCGCTGTGGTTTGCCATACTGCCCCCAATTTTTCTGATGTGATAACGTGGTCAGGCGGGGTGGTCTATACCTGGCTAAATGTTTGTTTGTTTTAATTATATGTCATCAAGCATCGACCCACACCGCCAAAACGTTAGGTAATGGGGCACGCGGCCTTCGCGCAGGGCCTTTTGTTCGTATCGGGTGGGGTGCCAATCGGGCCATGGGGCGTGCCAATCTGTGGGGCGGTTGGCCTGCCATTCAAAACCGTGGTGGGGCACTTGTTGCAAGGTTTGGCGCACGTAATCGGGAATATCCGTTGCCACGCGGAATTCTGCCCCGGGTTTTAGGGCACGCGCCAAAGGGGTCAGGTATTCCGTCGTAACAAAGCGGCGTTTATGATGGCGTGCTTTGGGCCACGGATCGGGGTAAAGCAAAAAGGCTTTGTCAATCGACGCTGCGGGCATCACATCAAACAGATCGCGCACATCCCCGGGATAAATACGCACGTTTTCGGTGCCCGCGCGCCGGATTTTGCCCAACACCATCGCCACCCCGTTGATGTAGGGGTCGCATCCGATAAATCCGATGTGTGGATTTGCTGCGGCCTGGTGGATCATATGTTCCCCCCCACCAAATCCAATTTCCAACCACACCCCCCGCCCACCAAACAGTGTGTGCAGGTCAAGTGGGACGCGGCGTGGGTTAACATCGCGATCGACGGGCCCGGGGCTAAGCCGTGCCAAATCCTGCGCTAAATACTGCACTTGTGCATTCCGCAGGTGTTTGCCCCGGCGCCGGCCATAAAAATTGCGGTGGGGGACTTTGTCCATGACTATGGGGTCAACGGCGGCTTTCCCGGCGATTGGCGCGTTTAATTTGCCCACGAATTGTGGCCGATAGAACAAGTTTGTGGGTCAATAGAAAGAATAGGGCCACACAACCAAGTATAATTGCGACCGTTGCCGGATAATTTACCGCCTCAGACAAGGTAGAGCGCAGTTGCGGTTCAAACAAAGACACGCCATAAAAGATACCGCCATATAGCACCAAAACAACAATGGTAAAGACCAATGCAAAGCCCCAGCCTTCGCCAACGGTCATCGCGCGATTTGTGTGATCAAAAAATACCTTTCCTGTTTGTATAGACGGCACACACAAAACCACTGTCAAAATGCCAATGGCTGCGCCGATGCCCGCACCTTCGGGTAAAGTTAGGGTATCAACATAGGTTAACACATACCCCAGCGCCATAAGTGCAACCACGATCCCAATATGTGCCAATGCAAATCGCGTTACATAAAAACCAAAACTGCGGGCCATGAACATTCACCTTTTTGTTCAAACATGCGACTAAATTCGTATGTCACACTTTTATGTGCAATCAAACGGCGGTTTTGAGCGCCTCAATCAAATCGGTTTTTTCCCAGGAAAACCCGCCATCCGCCTCAGGCGTGCGTCCGAAATGGCCATATGCCGCGGTTCGCGCATAGATCGGTTTGTTCAGCCCCAAATGTGTGCGAATACCGCGCGGCGTTAAATCCATCGTGCGCGCGATGGCGTTTTCAATCGCGGTTTCATCTACATGCCCTGTGCCATGGGTATCGGCGTAGATCGACAGGGGCTTGGCCACGCCGATGGCATAGCTAAGCTGGATCGTGCAGCGGCGCGCCAAGCCCGCCGCCACGACGTTTTTAGCCAAATACCGCGCGGCATAAGCGGCGGATCGGTCAACCTTTGTGGGGTCTTTGCCGGAAAAGGCACCGCCGCCATGTGGTGCGGCACCGCCGTAGGTATCGACAATGATTTTGCGCCCCGTTAGCCCCGCATCGCCATCTGGACCACCGATCACGAACTTACCGGTGGGGTTGACCCACCATTCGGTGGCCTCGGTGATCCAACCGTCGGGCAAGGTCGCGCGGATGTACGGTTCGACAATGGCGCGAATATCATCGGATGTTTGGCTTTCGCTTTCGTGCTGCGTGGATAGAACGATTGAGGTCACTTCAACCGGTTTCCCATCTTCATACCGTAGGGTTAGTTGCGATTTGGCGTCGGGCTTAAGGCCGGGCGCGTGTCCCGATTTGCGGGCCTGGGCCAGTTTGCGCAAAATCGCATGGGCGTATTGGATTGGCGCGGGCATCAGCTCGGGCGTTTCATCCACCGCATAACCGAACATGATACCTTGATCGCCGGCGCCGTCTTTATCAACGCCCTGCGCGATATGGGCGGATTGTTCGTGCAGAAAATTCAGCACATGGCACGTGTTCCAATGAAATTTTTCCTGTTCATAACCAATATCGCGGATGCAATCGCGTGCGATTTCGCTGATGCTACCCATAAATGTTTTAAGCCGGTTTTGATCGGTCAACCCCACTTCGCCACCCACGACCACCATGCCGGATGTGGCAAATGTTTCGCACGCCACACGCGCGTGCGGTTCTTCGGCCAAAAAGGCATCAAGCACGGCGTCGGAAATACGGTCGCACACCTTATCGGGGTGGCCTTCGGACACGGATTCAGAGGTGAACAGATAATTTTTACGAGACATGGGGTGTGCTCCATTACTATTGTGTATCCCCACGCCAGGAAGCCGTTGTGAGGTTTGGGCGCTTTACGCGTTTAATAGACGGGGTGCAATGGTGTTTAACGGCGCGCCCGTATGATTGCCCCCCCAGTGAGGATAAGCACCAGCATAATAATAGGCACATCGCCCAAACGGGCATACACGGTCGGCGGCAATGCAGGGGGTAAAGGTGCATCCAAATATCCCGTTGTGCCTAGTGCAAGCGCGTCAACCACCTGTCCCCGTGCGTCGATCACCGCCGAAATTCCCGTATTGGCCGCGCGCAAAACCGGCAAACCCTGTTCGGCGGCGCGTAGGCGGGCCAGGGCCAGATGTTGATATGGCCCCGAAAATGTGCCGAACCAGGCATCGTTGGTAATGTGCACCATCCAATCGGGGCGCGGCACAGTGCGAATATAGCCTGGAAAAATTGCCTCGTAACAAATCATGGGAAATACCGTGCCCAACTCGGCGGGCAGATCAAATGTTACAGGCCCAGGCCCGGGGCGATACCCACCCGGCAACAGCACGGCCAAACCCCGCAATCCGATCTGTGCCATAAAATTGTCAAACGGCAGGTATTCGCCAAACGGCACCAAATGATGTTTGTCATAAAGGGTTGTAATCTCGCCCATTTGGTCAAGCATGGCCATTGTGTTGCGGCCGTATTCCCCATCCAGTCGCCGTGCGCCCACCAACACGGACGCACCATTTGCAGCCTCGGCCAACCGTGCGCGCGACGTCTCAGACCAATTCAACGTCTCTGGCAGGCTGGTTTCTGGCCAGATAATAAGATCGGGATCGGGGATGCCATCCTTTGGCGGGGCCGCCGTTAAATCCAGCCCACGTTGAAAAAAAACCGGAATCATATGGGGGCGCCATTTCAAATGCTGCGGCGCGTTAGGTTGAACCAAACGGATTATTGGTGCCGCTGCATGCGGCGCAGGGGTTGCTGGAATTGTGGCTAAAATTCCCGCCACACTTATGGGAAGCAGTGCAGCAAAACCCCAAAACACAGACCAACGTAGGCTTAGATAAGCCGCCAAAGCCGCCGTAAATATCACCAAGGTGGTTAATCCATGGGCGCCCACCCATGTCGATACGGGTAAAAGCCCAGTATCAATTAAAATATGGCCAGGATGCGCCCAGGGAAATCCGGTAAAGACATGGGCGCGCGCGTATTCGGCCAGAACCAAAAGCCCTGCAAACACCCACACGCGCAGGCGGGGCGATGGGGCCAACCAAAATGCAATGCGTCCGGCGGCCGCCCAAAACAAGGCCAACCCACCGGCCAAAAACAACAATGCGAATGGTGCCATCCAGCCGTGGCGGGCCACATCGACCAAAAAAGGTTCCACAATCCAATGCAATGCAACCGCAAAATACCCTGTTCCCCCGGCCCACATCACATATGTTGCGGCACGTGGGGTAGGGGCCAGGGAAAACACCATCAACGCCCCGGCAAAAGCAAGAATGGACAAAGGCCAAAGATCAAATGGGGCCTGGCCCAGGGCCGCCACCGCGCCCATCGCCCCCGCGGCCGCCAAGCGTCGCACACCGGTAAGATTGCCAATGTGTGCAGACAACAAGGTGGTCATTCCCGCGCACCCTTTGGCAATCGCACCCGCAGGCGTTTGATGCGGCGGGGGTCAGCGTCGATCACTTCAAACTCTATACCGCACGGGTGGGGCACAATCTCGCCCCGGGCGGGCACGCGCCCCGATAGCAAAAATACCAAACCGCCCAGGGTATCGACCTCCTCCTCCTCTGCTTCGTTGACCAGAGTTAACCCAATCTCTGCTTCAAACTCATCCAATGGGGCGCGGGCCAGCGCGATATATGTGCCTGGCCCTTCGACGGACCAAGGCAGTGCCTCTGCAATGTCGTGTTCGTCTTCGATATCGCCGATCACCTGTTCGATCAGGTCTTCGATGGTTACAAGCCCATCAACCCCGCCATATTCGTCGATCACAAGCGCCATATGCGTGCGTTCGGCCTGCATTTTTGCCAGCAAAACACCAATGGGCATGGATGGCGGCACATAAAGCAGCGGTCGCAACATATCACGTAGCGCAAATCCTTGACCATTGCCATTTAGCCCGAAACGCAGCGCCACATCCTTTAGGTGCACCAGACCTACGGGACTGTCGAGCGTGCCTTCGTAAACTGGTAGGCGTGTAAGGCCGGTTTTGCGAAAAACGGCGACCAGATCATCAAGTGTGATGTCTTCGGACACCGATTCGATTTCGATGCGGGGAATGGCCACATCTTCCACCCACTTGTGCCGCAGGTTAGACATATCGAATCTGGGGGCGTGTGTATCATGGCCTGTGGCCGCGGGGGGCGGCCTATCATGCAATGCACCGCGGTTGTGTGTGCGGCTTAACCCAAAAAACCTTGCGAAAAAATTGCGCTCCGGTTTTGATACCTGGGGGGTGGTATCCTCGTCCTGCGCGCCACGCGCCGCAGAAGACGAAGGATCAGGATTTGAAGTCATCAACCCTTTCCGAGCCATGAACCGGGCCTAAATACCCGTTGGGTGAGTATGGGTCAGGAACCCCCAATCTGGCAAGGATGCGTGTTTCTAAATTTTCCATAAGTGCGGCATCTGCCTGTGTTGTGTGATCGAAACCCAACAGGTGCAGCACCCCATGCACCAAAAGATGGGTCAAATGATGATCAAACGGTTTTGGGATTTCGCGTGCCTCGCGCATAATGGTGCCAAAGGCCAACGCGATGTCGCCCAAATCGGTGGACAGATTGTGCAAATCCGGCATATGCCCCGGTGTCGTGGCACAGCGGTTTTGCCCCGGCCACGATAAAACGTTGGTGGCGGTATCGCGTCCGCGGAATTGTGCGTTCAGCGCGGCGATACGCGCATCATCACATGCCAATATGCTGATGACGGCATGGGGGCGCGAAAGGCTTAGTTCGGCAAACACGGCCTTTGGCGCCACCAACGATAATTGTCTTAGATCTGTTGTTTCCCACGCGGGGTCTTCGATGAGGATGTCAATATCCATGACGAACAATAGGTGGTGTTAAGGTTTAAGTAGGGTTTAGGTTTGCGAAACGTTTTTGTCGTAGGCCTCGATAATTTTTGCGACAAGCGGGTGGCGCACAACGTCTTTGGCGTTGAAATACGCAAAACCAATCCCTTCAACCCCGCGTAAAAGGCGCGCGGCCTCGATCAATCCACTGTCCACCCCGCGCGGCAGGTCCACCTGTGATTGATCGCCGGTGATTGCCATACGGCTGCCTTGGCCTAAGCGTGTTAAAAACATCTTCATTTGCATTTGCGTGGCATTTTGCGCCTCGTCCAACACAACACAGGCATTTGCCAAGGTCCGCCCACGCATAAAGGCCAGGGGCGCGATTTCGATGGTTTTATCCTCCATCCATTTTGCAATTTGTTTGCCAGGCAAAAAATCATGCAATGCGTCGTAAAGGGGCTGCATATAAGGGGCAATTTTGTCTTCTTTATCGCCAGGCAAAAACCCCAGGCGTTCGCCGGCTTCAACCGCCGGACGACTTAGAACAATTCGATCAACATAACCATGGATAAGCTGGTTTACAGCAACGGCAACCGCAAGATAGGTTTTCCCGGTGCCCGCAGGGCCAATGCCAAAGGTCAATTCGTGGGTAAATAGGGCGCGCACATAACTTTGCTGCGTTTTCGTGCGGGGTTCGATTGTTTTTTTACGTGTGCGAATTTCGATGGGTGTGGCCCCAAACATTTCAATCTGATCTGCCTTTTGTGGTTCGTGTGTGTCGTTGCTGTCTGCTAGGCGCGCGGCGGCGTCTATATCGCCGGGTTCTAGGGGTTTGCCTGCTTCGATTCGGGCATAAAGACGGCGCAACAAATCGCCCGCCGCGGCGCGCGCGTCCCCCAATATCAAAAGGGCATTGCCCCGCCGCACGATTTGCACAGAAAATAACTGTTCAATTTGGGCAAGGTTTTGGTCAAACTGGCCGCACAATTCGATCAAAAAGCGGTTTTCCGGAAATTCCAACAACAGCTCGACCGGGGGGTCGTTGGTGCGGGGTGGCAAGATATTGGTCGCCAAATGTATCCTCGAGAAGCGAATTGGAACTTACAATGCGATTTTGGCAATCCTAAAATTCAAGCGCAATAGGGTGTATAAAGATTGTGATGTGTGATGGCATTCGCACGCTTCGCGCCCGCGCAAGGTATTGTTTGCCCCGTGGTGCTACACTCCGCGTGCGACAACCCGCCCTGAAAGCGAGTTGGCGTTGCTTTCCAAAATTTCAACCGGTGCGATTTGCCCTATAAGCGTTTCGTCACCCTGCACATGAACCGCGTGTAAGTATTCGGATTTGCCAACCATTTGCCCGTTCATTCGCCCAGGTTTTTCAAAAAGAACATTTACAATACGCCCCACCATGTTGCCTTGGGTTTGGCGTTGTTGATCCCGCAAAAGGGCTTGTAATCGTTGTAGGCGATCATCGGCCACGGCACTGTCAACCAGGGGCCGTTCCGCGGCGGGTGTGCCAGGCCGGGCAGAGTATTTGAACGAATACGCCATGCCATAACCCACGGTGCGCACCAGGTGCAGCGTCGCTTGAAAATCATCGTCTGTTTCGCCGGGAAATCCTACAATAAAATCGCCGGACAAAACCAGATCTGGGCGCGCAGACCGAATACGTTCGACCAGACGTATATAATCATCGGCGGTGTGTTTGCGGTTCATCGCCTTTAACACCTGATCCGATCCCGATTGCACCGGCAGATGCAGATACGGCATCAGTTTTTCGCACGTGCCATGGGCATGGATCAACGCATCGTCCATATCGTTGGGATGGGATGTGGTAAACCGAATACGATCCAGCCCATCCATATCTGCCAAGGCCCAGATTAGGTGTGCCAGGCCCCAATCCGCCCCATTCGGTCCGGTGCCATGATAGGCATTGACGTTTTGCCCCAAAAGCGTGATTTCACGCACCCCGCGATCGATCAAATCGCGTGCCTCGTCCAACAAACGTTGTGCGGGACGCGATACCTCGGCCCCGCGGGTGTAGGGCACAACACAAAAGGAACAAAATTTATCGCATCCTTCCTGCACAGTTAAAAACGCCGTTGGCCCGCGTTTTGATTTCCGCGCATGGGGCAGGTGCGTAAATTTATCGTCTTCGGGAAAATCTGTGTCAATCGCCCTGTGCCCTTGGTGAACGGCTTTCATCATTTGCGGCAGGCGGTGATAGGTTTGTGGCCCTACGATCAAATCAACCATCGGCTGGCGGGTTATGATTTCTTCGCCTTCCGCCTGCGCGACGCAGCCGGCGACCCCGATTTTTAGATCCGGGTTCGCGGCGCGCAGCGGTTTGAACTGCCCCAATTCGGAATACACCTTTTCCGCCGCTTTTTCGCGGATATGGCAGGTATTCAGCACGATCAGATCGGCATTTTCCGGGGTGTTGACCTGTTGATACCCTTCAACGGCCAAGGTTTCGGCAATTCGTTCGCTGTCATAAACATTCATCTGACAGCCATAGGTTTTGATATAAAGGTTTTTTTTATCGGTCATACGTCTGTATTCCCATGGGCCTTTATCTTTGCGGTGGCATTAGATCCATTTTGCAATGGGCGGCAGGCTCATCAAAACCGCGTTTGCATCGTGACCGGTTTCCAGCCCGAATTTCGTGCCGCGATCATAGACAAGGTTGTATTCAGCATAAAGCCCCCGATGGATCAGTTGTGCATCACGGTGCGCTGCGGAAAAATCCATGTGCCGCCGCCGTTCTACACATGGCAGATACGCAGGTAAAAATGCGCGGCCTACATCCTGGGTAAAGGCAAAATCGGCGTCCCAATCGCCGGTGTTTAGGTCGTCGTAAAAAATACCGCCAACACCCCGCGCGCGATTGCGGTGTGGAATATAGAAATAATCATCGGCCCAGGCTTTGAATCGGGGATAATAGGTGGGATTGTGACGATCGCAGTAATCTTTCAAGGTTGCGTGAAAATGATCCGTATCGGTGTCATATGCGATAGCGGGGTTCAAATCGGACCCACCACCAAACCACCAGGCCACAGGTGTCCAAAACATGCGCGTGTTCATGTGAACGGCCGGAACGTGGGGGTTTTGCATATGGGCCACCAAACTGATGCCAGACGCCCAGAAAAGGGGGGTTTCGCGCAGTGCAGCAAGATCTTTGCGCGCGGCCATTGCGGCAATCGCACGGTCGCCCAAACGGCCATAGACGGTAGACACGTTTACACCCACTTTTTCAAATACACGCCCGCCGCGCAGAACGCTCATCACACCACCACCGGCATCTTCGCCGCCCGGCGCATCGCGGTGGGTTTGGGTAACCTCAAACCGCCCGGGGGATAAATCGCTGTCTTGGCTGTTTTCAAGGGCGGTAAAGGCCGCAACAATATCGTCACGCAACTGGCTAAACCATTGTGCCGCGCGTGTTTTGCGATCTGTGAATGAATCGGGATCGTTCATGCAAATCTCATATCAAGTGTAATGGTTTACAACGCAATCGGGGGCCATGTGCGCCATCATAACACTGGGTCTATGCGCAGTTTAGCCGTCCTTATCACGTGTTTCATCGTCTTTATCGTTTGGTAGATTAAACAAGCTATCGGCATCCACGAACGTTTTATCATCGGTCGCATCCTCGGATGTATATGATCCGGTTAGGGTGAATGTTTCCAACCCGGAAATTGCCGATGGCATTTTGGGTTCGGGGGGCATACCAAGGCTTTGTTCGGTTGACACCAATTTACGGCGTTCGTCGTCGCCCATGGTGTTTTGTTGGCCCGCCTGTCTTTTGGCATTTGCTTTTTGCACGGCGGCGTCCAATTCCGATTGTTTGCATAGCCCCAGCGCAACGGGATCAATCGGTTGAATGTTTGATATGTTCCAATGGCTGCGATCGCGGATGGATTGGATGGTGGGTTTTGTGGTGCCCACCAATTTTGAAATTTGGCCGTCGCTCAGTTCGGGGTGAAATTTGACCAACCACAAAATCGCCGCTGGGCGATCCTGTCGCTTCGATAGGGGTGTATAACGGGGGCCGCGGCGTTTTTCTTCGCCTGCGGCGGCAGGGTTGAATTTAAGGCGCAATTTGTGAAGGGGGTTAGATTGACCTTGGTCAATTTCATCTTGGGTCAACTGATTATTCACAATGGGGTCAAACCCTTTCACACCCACTGCAACATCACCATCGGCGATACCCTGCACCTCAAGCTCGTGCAGACCGCAAAAATCGCCGATTTGTTTGAATGTTAGGGTTGTATTATCAACCAGCCACACAGCGGTCGCTTTGGCCATGATCGGTGTATTCATCGAACGATCCTTCACATAATTTGCCCTACGCCGGATGTCGGCCACGGACATTGTCCGCCATTCCGCAATGTTGGGGGAATTAGATTACATATAGCAACCCCCACGCAGGAAGGAAGAGCGAAAAGTATCTAAACACAACTCGCCCGTCACCCTGGCATCGTGGTAGGCGTTGGCGTGGCGCGCAAAATACACCGATCAATGGGTGGGTAGGGCGATCATACCGCCTTGCGCGCACGCAGTGCCGCCGAAATGGTGCCATCGTCCAGGTAATCCAATTCCCCGCCAATGGGCACACCTTGCGCCAGGGTTGTGACTGTGACCATGCGACCATCCAATGCGTCGGCGATATAGTGGGCCGTTGTTTGCCCGTCGACAGTGGCATTTAGCGCCAAAATCACCTCATCCACATTTTCGCGGTCGATCCGATCCACCAAACTGGGGATTTTCAAATCCTCTGGTCCCACGTCATCTAGCGCGTTAAGCGTGCCCCCCAACACGTGATAGCGCCCCGAAAAAACGCGCCCGCGTTCCATCGCCCAAAGATCGGCAACATCTTCGACCACGCAAATTTGGCCGGTCGCGCGTGCGTCATCGGCGCAAATTGGGCAAAGATCACCCGTGCTGATATTTCCACAATTCACACAGGTGCGGGCGGTTTTCGCCACCTTATCCATCGCATCGGCCAAGGGCCGCATAAATGTATCGCGTTTTTTAATCAGCTGCAGCACCGCACGCCGCGCCGATCTTGGCCCCAACCCCGGCAGGCGCGCCATGATTTCAATCAGGGTTTCAATATCTTTCGACCCTTGGATCACGCCGCCACCCTTACGATTGCTGATGTAAACACATGCACACCTGCACGGGCACTAAAACGGAAGTTTCATACCAGCGGGCAATCCCATACCTTCGGCCAGTTTTCCCATCTCTTCCTGGTTTTTTTCTTGGGCTTTTGTTTGTGCGTCTTTGATGGCGGCCAAAATCAAATCTTCGACAACCTCTTTATCGCTTTCGTTAAAGATTGAGGGGTCAATATCAAGCGCGGTCAGATCACCCTTGGCCGTGGCCGTGGCCGTAACAAGCCCCGCCCCGGATTCACCGGTCACAGTCATGGTGGCCAAGGTTTGCTGCATTTCGGCCACCCTGTCTTGCATATCCTTTGCCTGCTGCATCATCTTGGTCATATCGCCAAGCCCGGCTAAGCCTTTGAACATATTTTAGAACTCCGCACAAATGTTACACACTAATTTATCTTTAGAAGGGCCGGGGTAAGACAACAAGGAATTTAATCTTGACAAAAATAGTAAGTTATTTTCATAATTGTATTCACACCCCCCTGCTTTGTGCGGCATACCCAACAAGAAAGGATTTTACGATGTTTCCCCGATACCTTACGCCACTTTGCATGTTCACGTTGTTTTCTGTGGCATCACCGGTCGTGGCCGACGATATGGCAACGCCTGAACACCTGATTAATGCCCTGCGCGAAGGGGGGCACGTGCTTTACATCCGCCACGCTCAAACGGAATCTGATTATGCCGATCAGGTTTCAGCAGATCCCCTTGATTGTTCGACCCAGCGCGTCTTGAGTCGCTTCGGATGGGCACAGGCAAGGTCGATTGGCGCTGCAATTTCCATGGCGGAAATCCCGGTGGGTGAGGTTATTTCAAGTCAGTATTGTCGCGCGTGGCAAACCGCAGATCTGGCATTTGGGCGATTTGAAGAACACCCTGACTTGAACTTTGAACCCGCAGAAGACTATACCGATGACCAATTTGCCGCAATGCGCACGCGTGTGGTCCCCCTTATCACGGCACCGATGGAAGATGGAGCAAATCGTGTGATTGTTGGTCACGATGATCCGTTTGAGGCTGTGACAGGCATTTATCCTGAACCCCAAGGTGTGGCCTATGTCTTAAGTGTGGGCCAGGATGGTATGATAAATGTTTTGGGGCATATTCCCCCAGATGGCTGGCCAAATATGTGACGTAGTGTGTTTGCGGCTATTACTCGTGGCCGCTCTCTTCAAAAGGGTCCCATGTTTCATCCTCTTCCGGGGGCGGTGGTAAAGCATCGCCTTCGGCGTGTGTGGTTAAGGACGCCCACGTGCGAATGTTAAGGATCTGCGCATTTGGTAACGCTGCGCGCACGGCCTGCATCAAGGGATGATCGGCCACCTGTGCCTTAAGTGTGGATTGTTCGGCCTGTTTGCTTTCGGCAAGGGTTTGCCCTCCGCCGTCGTTTGTTACGGAAATGGCCCATCGTTCGCCTGTTGCCTGTTTCAGGGCACGGCCAAGACGTGCGGCTAAATCCCCCGGGGCATGTTCGGTCGGTTGAAATTCTATGCGACCTGGGGCGTAGTTTACTAAGCGCAAGGTGGTTTTCACATCCACCAATAATTTTAGATCGCGCGTTTTTTCGATCAATGCGACAACGCTTTCAAACGTGGCAAGATGTGCCAGATCGGTGGTGGGTGAAACTGCCAACGCGGGTTGTGAACCGCCGCCACCGCCCACGCGGGCTTGGGCGATTGCGGCCTGGGGTGCCGTGGGTGGCGATGATGCACGCGCACCTGGGGCAGGCTGCGGTTCGGGCGCTGGGGTGTTTGAGCCCGTAGTGTGCAGTTGCCGCACCAAATCACCGGGTGTTGGCAAATCCGCCACATGCGTTAAACGAATAATGGCCATTTCCGCCGCCATCATCGCATTCGGGGCAAGGGCGATTTCCTCCATCGCTTTCAGCAGCATTTGCCATGTGCGTGATAGCACCCGCATCGGCAATTTTTCGGAAAGATGCCGCCCACGTTCCCGTTCCTCGGGGGCGATGGTGGGGTCTTCGGCGGTTGTGGGGGAAATTTTGATAACGCTTAACCAATGGGTGGTTTCGGCCAAATCGCGCAAAATGGCCATGGGATCGGCGCCATCGGCATACTGCCCGCCTAATTCATCCAATGCACCGGCGGCATTGCCAGCCATGATGGCATCAAACAAATCCATTACACGGCCACGATCGGCCAGGCCCAACATCGCGCGCACTTGGTCGGCGGTGGTTTGCCCGGCGCCATGGGCAATGGCCTGATCCAACAAACTGACCGCATCACGAACCGATCCTTCGGCGGCCCGGGTAAT
The DNA here is from genome assembly GCA_937916365.1 of uncultured Jannaschia sp. Classification (GTDB taxonomy): domain Bacteria; phylum Pseudomonadota; class Alphaproteobacteria; order Rhodobacterales; family Rhodobacteraceae; genus JANSYL01. The sequence goes on from CALFSY010000126.1 coordinate 13,606, forward strand.
CAGCGCCAGGGCGTCTTCGGCGATTTCGGTGGCCTCAAGTGTGGCGATTTTCCTAAGATGTGCAATCATAACTTCGGGTTCGATGCGACGTAGATCGAACCGTTGGCACCGGCTTAGGACTGTGACCGGCACTTTGCGGATTTCGGTGGTGGCAAACAGAAATTTCACATGCGCGGGAGGTTCTTCTAACGTTTTCAGCAGCGCATTAAACGCGCTGGTGGACAGCATGTGAACTTCATCAATGATAAAAATTTTATGCCGCGCCGTTGCCGCGCGATAGCTAACTGTATCAATGATTGCGTCTCGGATGTTTTGCACCCCGGTGTTCGAGGCCGCGTCCATTTCCATAACATCGACATGGCGTCCCTCGGCTATGGCGACGCAATGGTCGCACACACCGCAGGGCGTTGTGGTAGGCCCGCCCGTGCCATCGGGGCCGATACAGTTCAATCCCTTTGCAATGATGCGGGCCGTTGTGGTTTTACCGGTGCCACGAATACCCGTTAACATAAAGGCCTGGGCAATCCGTCCGGCGGCAAAGGCATTGCGCAATGTGCGCACCATTGCATCTTGGCCGATTAGGTCGTCGAACGTTGCCGGGCGGTATTTCCGCGCTAGGCCCTGGTATCCGCTTTGGGGTGTTTCAGTCATGCCATAGTGTTTCGTTTGCGTGCACCAAGTTTATGAAAGATCGGAATCAAATGAAAGCTGGTTTGCCACGGCCATGGAACCCTTACCGCACGGTATCGCGCAGTGTTTCAAGGTAATCGGGGATGTCACGGGCCGAGACATTGGATTCGCGCACCAGCCAATCAAAATGCCGCGTCACGGTGCGCACACGATCACGATCGCGAAACGCAATATAATGCCGCCCCATATAGATGACGGCCATCTTTGGGCCAAACACTGTGACGGGGGAAGAATACACCCGCCGCGCATCAAACAAAAACAAACGTAGGCTTGGATAAAATTGACGATACAGTTCGGCCAGCCAATCGATCTGTTCCACACGCACTTCGGGGGGCACCCCTGTATAATACCCTTCGCCGCGCGCGAAACTTTCTAATTCGTGAAGGGCCATTGCCATTTCGTAATCGTTTTCGGTCAACCGCATCCAATCAAGCCGTTCAGCCGCGGCATCGATGGCTTCGTCCGGGCGGCGATGGGTGATGGGGGTGTATTCCCACCGCATTACGGCATCAGTTTTCAACATATCAGGCAGCGTCGCCGGCACGTGACGAATTTTGTAACCCTCTGCTTCTTTATGCCAGGTAAAGATTTGATCGTCTAACCCAGTGGCCCGTCCGGTTTCCGAAATTGACAGCGAACTGTTTAGCAACGCGCCCGCTTGTTCTGGTCGGTCCGTCAAACCCAAAAGCCAATCGGCCGATACATCCAGCACTTGGGCACAGGCCGCAACAATATGACCCCCGGGCATGCGCACCTCGCCCTCAATCAACATTTGCGTCACGGTGGATCTATCCACCCCCACGGCCCGGGCAAGGCCCGCGCGGCTTAGCCGTGCAGTGATAAGGGCCGATTTCAACCGGTTCTGAAATTGTTTAGCACGCTCTCTTTTGTCGAGTATTTGCATCAGTGTTGAATATATCAAACATTGCTGTTTTTTGTAGAGAAAACCCTGACTGCCCGAAAAACGCAAGGGGTTTTACAAATATTCTCAGCGTGGGCCCCCGCGCAACATATCAAACATTTTTCGGAGGATACATGCGGATTGAATGGCCAACACTTATTTTGATTTTCTTGTGTTATGGGGTTTGGGCGGTGGCCGTGTTTTGGATGCCGCAGGTGCATGTGGGTTTAGCTATTTTGGTCGCTGCACCGGCGATTGCATTGCAGTCTTCGTTACAGCATGAGGTATGCCACGGGCATCCTTTTAACCGGCGGGCTTTGGGTGCCATTTTGGTTTTCCCCACGTTAAACTTATCTATTCCTTACATCCGATTCCGCGACACACATTTGGCCCATCATAGGGATGCCAACCTAACCGATCCCTACGACGATCCAGAATCAAACTACCTTGATCCTAAACTATGGCGGCGGTTGCCGAAAATTGTTCGGGCAATTCTGACGTTCAACAATACCCTTTTGGGGCGCATGGCGATTGGCCCTTTTGTGGCGCAAGTCGTTTTTATGCGATCAGAATGGCGGTTGGTCCAAAATGGCCGCATTGATGTAATGTGGGCCTGGGTGGGGCATATGTTGATCATAATAGGGGTGATTTGGGGGGTTTCTTATGCACCCATGCCGGTTTGGGCGTATCTGATTGCGGCCTACCTGGGGTTATCCATTCTAAAAATTCGCACGTTTCTGGAACATCAGGCGCATATGCGCGCACGTGGACGTACTGTAATTATCGAAGACCGGGGCATTTTGTCGTTTTTGTTTCTAAATAATAATTTACACGTGGTTCATCACATGCACCCCAGGTTGCCTTGGTATCAGTTGCCCCAGGTTTATTCCGAAAACCGGGAAAAATATCTGCACTATAACGGGGGATATCGGTATCGCAGCTATGCAGAGGTTTTTCGCCGTCATCTGTTTTATGCGAAAGATCCCGTGCCGCACCCATTTTATCCGCAGGGGCATATCATGACCCCAATGGCAATGGGGCGGGACATTGTTATGGCGCCTAAAATACACCAAAACACAACGCATGTTCAAAAAGTATAACCATCTTTGGGCTTGGTCTGCCCCTGTGATGGCTACCCTCAACCCGTGGCATGAATATTCATAGTCTATGCCTATGGACAGGGCGGAAAAGACCGCCTAAAACGCCGCTTACCCCGGATGGTTTTGCCATCAATCCTGTGCCCGGGTAGCTCAGGGGTAGAGCAGTGGACTGAAAATCCTCGTGTCGGTGGTTCGATTCCGCCCCCGGGCACCATTTAAATCAAGCAAAAACAATAACTTGCAGGATTTTTGCACTGCAGCAAAAATCGCTGAAAACCCGAAAATGCCCTAGCACAGCGCGGTAGCAACGCTCCTTGCCGTGCTTATGGTGCTTTGAGAGTTATGATGTGGCGTTAGGGTGTTGATAATGTTGTTTAATTCGGTGCACCAATGCTATAATATGCTAGCGTCGATTTCTACCACCTTCGGATTTGTCGCGTTCC
>CALFSY010000127.1 GCA_937916365.1 uncultured Jannaschia sp.
TGAAACCGATATCGCCGGTGTGACCCTTGCGGGTGGCGTTGGTGGCGAAAGCGCAACCTTAAATATCGACAATGGAACCAATGAAACATTATCCATTAATGATCTGAATATCCCGGGCAGCGATACCTTCACCCTGACCCTTGACGGAAATACAGGCGATCGCGTCACCCTGGCCGCAGGCATCACCGCCACAGGCAACACCGTCTCGGGCCGCAACGAATATACCGGAACGGACCTGACGCTTTATATTGATCCTGAGATTACCATCGCCTGAAACAACAACGTGTGAAAATCAAACACACATCCCCCTGCGTGAACGCAGGGGGATGAAACCATAGTTTTCCAAGTGTTGATCGGCAAAACAAATATACGCAAACAAAACACAGATCAGGGTGGTGGCCCATCACATCTTTGTTGTGGCCCCCTCAAAAACCCGATTGTATTGCGTATTCACCCGCACAAATGTTGTGCATTTCGAAAGGTGTTTTAACCGCCGCGCGCCCGCGTATGTGCAGGCCGAGCGCACACCACCCAAAATGTTTTGCACTGTCTCGGAAACAGGGCCGCGATAGGGCACGATCACTTCGCGTCCCTCACTGGCGCGGTAATCTTTTAGCCCGCCAAAATGTTTTTTGTTGGCCGCGTCCGAGCTCATGCCATAAAACTGCACGAATTTTTTTTCCTGTATCGTGGTGGTGAATGTTTTTTCGTCGGCAGAACGCGCCATTTCGGGGCTTTGATAGTATTTTGTGATAATACTTCCCCCACCTTCGTCATGGCCTGCGAACATACCGCCCAGCATCACGTAATCGGCGCCACCGGCAAACGCTTTGACAATATCACCAGGGCAGGTGCAGCCCCCATCAGCAATAATATGCCCGTCCAACCCATGTGCGGCATCGGCGCATTCGATCACGGCGCTAAGTTGGGGGTATCCCACGCCCGTTTGAATGCGCGTTGTGCAAACGCTGCCCGGGCCAATCCCAATTTTAACTATATCGGCCCCGTTCAGGATCAATTCTTGGGTTTGATCGGCGGTCACAACATTGCCCGCAATTAAGATAGTATGGGGAAAGAGCACGCGAAATTCGCGCACAAAATCCACGAAACGTTCGCTATATCCGTTGGCCACATCAATACACACAAACTTTATGCCTGGGGCCTGATCATAGACGATGCGCCATTTTTCAAGGTCTTGATCGGTTATGCCCATGCTATAGGCTGTATAATCGGTGCGGGCAGGATTGGTTTTGAAAAAATCAACCAACTGATCTGGATCATATGTTTTGACCAAGCATGTAAACAAACCCTGCGCGCCCAAAGCATCGGCCATGTCAAAGGTGCCCACACCATCCATGTTGGACGCCATGATGGGGATGCCATTCCAATGTTTGGGTTGGGCATCATCGGTTGATTTTGGCCGGTAGTTTGGAAAATAAAATCCCCGTTTCAAATCAACCTCGCGCCGCGACCCCAATGTGCTGCGCTTTGGGCGGATTAAAACATCACCGTAATCTAGTTTTATGTCATGTTCGATGCGCATGATGGCCTGCCCCCGGTTGGCACATTTATTTTTGAAATAAGGTGGGTGTTATGACACGGCCTTTTATTCGTGTCTTACAATATGTGATGGTTTTGGGTCCGTGGGCCGAATGTGGCCATGTTTGCATAAGCAAAAGCATACCATACCTTGCCTGTGGATTTATGTAAACGATGGTGGGTGGGCAATTTGCGCCCCGCCTGTGGGGGTGCGCACACCCGTTGTTCCGGGGGCGCTGGTGGATAGTCCGGCCAAAACGCGCGCGGCAAGATAGGCAAAGGCCTGAGCTTCTAAAAAATCGCCATTTAGGCCCACATCCTCAACCGCGATCACGGGCATTGGCAGGGTGTGCGCCAACCCTGCCATTACGCCTGCATTTTTGCGCCCACCGCCCGTCACCCACACAGACGCCGGGGGCGTGGGCACATGGTCCATCCCGCGCGCAACCGCTGCGACACTACACGCCGCTAAGGTTGCCAGCGCGTCGGTATCGGATAGGTGGGATACGGCCTGTTCCAGCCATTCAAAATCAAGCCTGTCCAAGGATTTTGGCGGCGTGACCTTGAAAAAATCGGCCTGCAGGAATGCGGCAACACGATCGTGATCTGGATGGCCGGAATGCGTCAGGCGCCCCCCCGCGTCAAACGTGCCCAAACCAAGCGGGCCATTGGCCGGCCCGGTATCAAAGGCCAGCAAAGCCCCTGGTGCATCGGGGGTGGGCGCGCGCGGGTCAACCCATGTTAGGTTCCCCACCCCGC
>CALFSY010000128.1 GCA_937916365.1 uncultured Jannaschia sp.
GGTGGCCTGCTGATGACAATGGGCCATGGATACGATTCGGCAGAGGCGCGCGCGCTGTGTGGCGCATTAACGGCAATCATGACGGGTGTATCATATGCTACATCGGCCGAAATGGCGGCTGAATTAGGGCCGTTTGCGGGGTTTGACCGTAACCGCGACCACATGCTGCGCGTTATTCGCAACCACTGTGCCGCCGCCCATGGCAAAACCACAGGCTATGAACAGATTAATGTAGCCCCCGTTCCATTAGATCACGCGCGATGCCCGGACCCACGATTGATTGAGTATGCCAAACAGGCATGGGCAGAGGCATTAAGCCTGGGCGAAAATCATGGGTATCGTAATGCCCAGACCACCGTCATCGCCCCCACAGGCACGATCGGGTTGGTTATGGATTGCGACACCACGGGTATCGAGCCGGATTTTGCGTTGGTAAAATTCAAAAAGCTGGCCGGTGGCGGATATTTCAAAATCATCAATCGTTCGGTCCCGGCCGCATTGAAAACGCTTGGCTATACCTCGGCCCAAATCGAAGACATAATTGCTTATGCGGTGGGGCACGGCACGCTTAAAAATGCCCCTGGCATCAATCATAACGCCCTTATCGGCCATGGGTTCGGCGCAGCAGAGATTGATAGAATCGAAGCGGCCTTGCCCCAAGCCTTTGATATTCGGTTTGTGTTCAATCAATGGACATTGGGCGAAGAATTTTGCGCCCAAACTTTGGGTATTCCCGCCGAAAAACTAAATGATCCCACCTTTGACATGCTGTGGCATTTAGGGTTTTCCAAGGCCGAAATTGATGCCGCCAACGATCATGCTTGTGGCACCATGACGCTTGAACATGCGCCGTTTTTGAAACAAGAACACTATGCTGTGTTTGATTGTGCCAATCCTTGTGGGAAAAAAGGCACCCGATACCTTAGCGTCGATAGCCACATCCACATGATGGCCGCCGCGCAATCGTTTGTATCCGGCGCAATTTCCAAAACAGTCAACATGGCAAATTCGGCCACCATCGAAGATTGTCAAAAGGCGTATGAATTAAGTTGGTCATTGGGGGTCAAAGCCAACGCCCTTTACCGCGATGGATCAAAATTGTCGCAACCTTTAGCCGCCGCATTGATCGAAGATGACGCAGACGCCGCAGAAACGCTTGAAACCGGCACGCCCGGCGAAAAAGCCGCGGTTGTGGTCGAAAAAATCGTCGAAAAAATCGTGGTGAAAGAGGCCGTCAAAGCGCACCGAGAACGATTGCCCGAACGCCGCAAAGGATATACGCAAAAGGCCATCGTGGGGGGGCACAAGGTTTACCTGCGCACCGGCGAATACAAAGACGGCGGGTTGGGTGAAATTTTCATCGACATGCATAAAGAAGGCGCCGGGTTTCGCGCCATGATGAACAATTTTGCCATTGCGGTGTCCATGGGGTTGCAATACGGGGTGCCGCTGGAAGAATTTGTTGATGCCTTTACATTCACGAAATTTGAACCCTCTGGCATGGTGCAGGGCAACGATTCAATCAAAAATGCAACGTCGATCCTTGATTACATCTTCCGCGAATTGGCTGTGTCTTACCTGGATCGCACTGATTTGGCCCATGTGGCCCCCGAAGGCGCCAGCTTTGATGATTTGGGGCAGGGTGTTGATGAAAACACACGCAATTTCCATGATGTGCCAAACAGTCATGGCTCATCCCCCATTGAGGTTTTGAAACAGATCAGTTCCACGGGCTATTTGCGTAAACGTGTGCCGCGTGAATTGACTGTATTGCCCGGCGGGCGGGACCCCATAGAAACGCTCGAAAACCTGGTGCCAGAAACGCGCGCCAACGGGCATATGGCCGCCTCGGTTGCCACAGTGGCGGTCACCACCGCCACAGCACACACCAAACCGCAAGCCACGATAAACGCCGCAACACACGCCCGTATGCAAGGGTATGAAGGCGAGGCCTGCGGCGAATGCGGCAATTATACGCTGGTGCGCAACGGCACCTGCATGAAATGCAACACGTGCGGCGCGACCAGCGGGTGTAGTTGAGCGGGGGTGAAGATGAAGAAAATACCATCTTTGTGCACTTCTCGCTCCGTCGAAATTTATCAGGGGATGCTGTGGTTTCGACGCATGTTTTATGAAGATAGTGTCTTTTTTAAGATGAGCGATTTCTGGGAAATGCTATGTGAAGATTCCGAATACTTTTCAATCAAGACTTATCATTCCAATCAACGTGACGACTATAAGCGAAAAGGCGGGGTCATTGCATTCAATGGACATATTATCCTGACAGTGGATCATCAACTAATCGTAAACGCAAAGCACGGATGTGGATTCCATAACTTCATGCTTGCACATGAGTTTGGTCATATCGCACTAGATCATTATGCAAAAAGTGCGATGACTAAAAACTTTCAGTTGTTTAAGGGATCAAATGGTATGATGTCTAATTCTCCACCTACAATAGAAGAACTGGAAGCAGATTATGCTGCTGTATTCTTCCAGTGTGGCGTTGCATTAGAAGATAAACGACGGTCGGCCAAAGAATTAGCGCGCCGAGCTTTCTCAGATGAGCGTATCGTTGAAAAAGCCCAGTCTAGAGTTCAGCTTGATGTATTTAGACAAAGACTGATTAAGCGACAACGCAAGAGGGTAATACTGAGCTACTCCCCAATTCTTGGACAGGAACTTGCGTAAATTAAGCTACTCTTTGCTCCTGCTGATCGGGTTTAGTTTCGTTTTTTCTCAGCCAATAGACCACGGCTGGGGGTTTGCCGCCAAGGGCGGAATGTGGGCGCTTGCGGTTGTAGAACTCGATCCATTTGCCGACGCCGACTTTTGCGTCCGATCCTGTCTCCCAGGCGTGCAGATAGACGCATTCGTATTTCAGGGATCGCCACAGCCGCTCGACGAAGATGTTGTCGAGGAACCGTCCCTTGCCGTCCATCGAGATGCGGATGCCGGAGCGCCGCAAGCGATCCGTCCAGGCGAACGACGTGAACTGGCTGCCCTGGTCGGTGTTCATGATCTCGGGCGGGCCAAACTTGGCGATGGCCTCGTTCAGCGCTTCGATACAGAAGTCCGCCTCCAGCGTGTTTGAGATGCGCCAGGCCAGCACCTTTCGTGTGTGCCAGTCCATAATCGCCGCCAGATACAGGAACCCGCGCCGCATCGGGATGTAAGTGATATCCGCGCACCAGACTTGGTTGGGTCGCTTCACCTGCAAACCACGCAACAGATATGGGTAGATCTTGTGCCCCTTCGCGGCCTTACTGGTGTTGGGCTTCTGATAGATCGGCATCAGGCCCATCAACCGCATCAGCCGTCTGATCCGTTTTTCGTTCACCAGATGCCCTTCGTTGCGCAGGTGCCAGGTCATCTGCCGCACGCCGAAGAACGGTGTCTCAAGGAATTGTTCATCAATCTGGCGCATGAGCAGCAGGTTCATCGCCGTCTCGCCCTTGGGCGTGTAGTAGAACGACGACCGCGAGATCGACAGCAGCTTGCACTGCTTGCCGATGGACAGGTCAGGATTGGCGGGTTCAACCATCTTCCGCCTCACTTGCCAGTCCACGGCTTGAGCTTTCGTGACAAAAAATCGTTGGCCACGGCCAGCTCCCCGATCTTGGCGTGCAGTTCCTTGACCTGTTCCTCGTCAATCTCGGGGGCTGTCTTGCCGCCGCGCTCGAACACGCCAGAGGCCCCTTCCAACAGGGCCTTCTTCCAACTGTGGATCATCGTCGGGTGAATGCCAAACCGGCTCGCCAACTCAGCGACGGTCTGTTCACCCTTCAGCGCCTCAAGCGCCACCTTCGCCTTGAACTCAGGCGCATGCCGCTTCCGTTTCGACATCTCTGATCTCCTTCTCGCCGAAGACCAGCTGACAACAAATCGTAGCTTACGTCAGTGTCCGAATTTCGGGGGG
>CALFSY010000129.1 GCA_937916365.1 uncultured Jannaschia sp.
TATCAGAGCGCCCGTCAATCAACCCGGACGCTACGGGAATCTGATTGTACCATCCGGGCAAGTCACCAAGTTCAGCCAAGGTCACAATCGCCCGTTCCAAAACGACCTCCGGGCTTTTGTTCTGATCGGCAATCTCGGTCCTACGCTCATGCCGCCAGTTTTCGCGGGACGGAATGCGCCCATGCCAATTTCCGACGACCTGCTCAAAAAGCACCGTGACGATTTCAGGCGAAAAGCTATCAGGGAGCGGAGAATTGCAAAGGCTGCGACAGGTTGAAGTTTGTTTGAGTGACTGCCCCGTTCGCAATCCAAGGGCGTCATGAATGATCTGATCTGTCCCATCAAAAATCGAAACGGCGGCTGAAATGTCCTTGGCAAGCACGGGAGGTTCTCCCAAAGACCGTTCCTTGCGGTACCCCCCCGCAAGGTGGTCTCGATCCTGATCCTGGTGATCGGGGAGTTAGAACAACCGCACTAAGCCGGTCCCTGTGGCCTTTAGACCGGGGTCCTGGACATACGCCACAGGCTCCCCGACCGCAGGGGTCAAGGAGAGTGGCGCTGAAAACGGTCAGCACCTACCGCTTAGTGCAGGGGTGTTCTACGCCCCAGAACCGCGCGTGACGGTTCCGTTCCAAGCCTTAGCCCGAAATATGGGCAGACAGCAAAGGCTTTTGACGCAAGGCCAAAGGAAAGTCTGGAGCGTTCAGCGAGGTAGGGAAAGAAAGACGACATCCGATGACGTCCGATGGTTCAGAACGGAACGGTTGGACCGAACCGCGATTTGCTCTTGCTCACCAAGGAAAACCCGCTTGTTTCCCTCGAAGCCGCCTCCGCCGCGCATGTGAGGGGCGCGAAGGCGGCTCCGAGGAAAACAATCTCTCTTATAGGTATACCTATCTCTTACTATCTTAGGGGAAGAAGGGGCCGGAATCGGCGCAAAGTGACTTTGCTTTACCCTCACAGTGCTACCTATTTGCTACCTGCAAATAGACCAGAAAGCCTTACAGGCACCTAAGTATTTGAAAAGTGTGGCGCACCCATCAGGATTCGAACCTGAGACCTCTGCCTTCGGAGGGCAGCGCTCTATCCAGCTGAGCTATGGGTGCGTGTTTGGGGGTATATCGCCATGGTGGTGGTGTCGCAATGGGAAAGCGGATTGCGCGCGGCGATGCACCGTAAAATTGGTCCGGGCGCGTCTATGCAAATAAATCACGGCACAGTTCCAGCCCATCGATCAATGCGTCAACCTCGGCCATTGTGTTATAAAGCCCGAAACTGGCCCTACAGGTTGCCGTTACCCCCAAATGTTCCATCAACGGTTGCGCGCAATGATGCCCCGCGCGCACGGCGATACCTTTTTTATCCAGCACCGTCGAAATATCATGCGGGTGGGCGGCGCCCTCAAGAGTAAAGGAAAAAATCGCCCCCTTGGACGAACTTTGCCCTTGAACGCTAACCCAGTTAAGCCCCTCTAAACGCGTGCGGGCATAATCGCGTATCTGCTGTTCATGGGCGGCGATGTTGTCCATGCCGAGACCCATCATATAATCCAACGCCGCCCCAAACCCGATTTGTTGGACAATACCGGGGGTGCCGGCCTCAAACTTCATGGGGGGGTCATTCCAGGTGACGGTGTTTTTGTGCACCTCGCGGATCATATCGCCCCCCCCAAGGAACGGGCGCATATCTGCCAAGTGGTCCGCCTTAATAAACATCGCGCCGGACCCGGATGGCCCGTATAATTTATGCCCCGTGATGGCATAAAAATCTGCCCCTAAATCATCTAACGCAACGGGAATATGCACCGCAGCCTGTGACCCATCGACCAAAACAGGCACCCCGTGGTCATGGGCCGCATCAATGATGGATTTTACATCAAATATGGTGCCCAACACATTAGACATATGACTAATGGCAACAAGTTTTGTTTTGGGCCCTATGGCATCAACCACGGCCTGGGGGTCTAAATCGCCCGCCGCATCCACATCAACCCAGCGTAAAACGATACCTTGGCGTTCGCGTAAAAAATGCCAGGGCACGATGTTGGCGTGATGTTCTGCAACGCTTAGCACGATTTCATCGCCGGCCTCCATCCGGGGCATTGCCCAGGAATAGGCGATCAAGTTGATGCCTTCGGTCGTGCCCGAGGTGAACACGATTTGCCGTTCATCACCAACGCCCAAGAATCGGGCGATGGTGCCGCGCACGGATTCGTATTTTTCCGTGGCAATGGTGGACAGGGTATGCAACCCCCGATGCACATTCGCATAGTCCATCGTATAGGCCTGTGTGATGGTGTCGATCACAGCGCGCGGTTTTTGCGCCGAGGCACCGTTATCAAGATAAACCAAAGGTTGATCATTCACCAAACGGGTTAAAATCGGAAAATCCGCACGGATTTTGGCAATATCATAGGTCATATCACCATCCTTATTTTGCCTACTTGGATCATCGCATCCCACATCTGTTTCATTGAAAACGCGCCGGAACTATGCCCAACGTCACCAAAATAAAGGACAGGGTAAAAATCAAAACAAACGTGGATAACAACGTTGCAACGGCCACCTGCCAAAGCATGGTAAACCCGTGCAAAACCGCGATGAAATTTACCAACAACCAAAAAAATAATCCCAAAACCAAGATGGTAATCATCGGTGCAAGTGGTGGAAAAATCATGATAATGACCACCTGTGCCAACTGAACCGCGATCAAAATAAATTGCAGCCATATAACAAGGATAAAGGCCCCATGAAGGGTGCCCTTCCCACCAAAAAACATACCAATGCGGTGAATGGCGTGAATAACAAAATACAAAATACCCGCCTGGATCACCCCAGACACAATGGGGGAAAGTGCTTCAAACGGATCCGCAGTCGCAGACGAAAAAACAAGTGTTGTAATTTCACTGACGATCATCGACCCCACAACGGCCAATGCAAACAGCAAAACCAACGCCTGAGTTGGGAGTGCGATGCGCAAAACCTGCGCCGCACCTTCGCGCGGGTTCACCAACGTATCGCGGGCCAGGTGTAGTAAAGTTCTAAAATCCATAAAATCCGTCATTGGTTTGCACGCACTTGAGCGTTAATTTGTGTTTCCGCCGCATACATAGATCCCCCCCAAACAAACAAAAACACAAGCCAAAGCCCCGCCCCCACGATATTTTGTGCGGGGCTGGGCCCAATTAGGCCCGCCACTAAACCATATAACAACCACGCAGGGCTTGCGGCCAGGAGGCTCCAAAATAGGGCGAGCCGGGCCGAATACCATGTGCCCCCGCCGCCCAAAACACGCGCCAAAACACGGGTTATTGCAGCGATCCCATAAGCCGCAATCGGGGCCCAAATAAGCCAAGCCACCAACGCCCCCGCAACACGATTTTCAAAGGTGATGGATGGGTCAAGAATGGCCTGGCGGCGCAATACCGGCCATTGCGACACAAAAATCAAAAAGCAAGCGATTATAAGAAACGCGAACGCGCGCCCTTCGTGTGGGGCGGCGAACAAATGTTTACGCATAACCGATTTTGGCCGCCACCAAGAGGCTAATATGTCATGTGCAACGCCCATGGAAAGCTCAACCGCGCCGGTGGCGTTCTAACCAATGCGTCAACCGCGCACGAATATCATCTTGCAAACGCGGATCTTCGATTTCTTCGATTGCCTCGGCCAGAAAGGCCAAAACCAAAAGATCGGTCGCCTCACGCAACGGTACACCCCGTGCGCGCAGGTAATAAAGCGCGGTGTCATCAATCGCGCCCGTCGTGGACCCATGCGAACATTGCACATCATCGGCATAAATTTCCAGCTCGGGCTTGGCTTGAAAACTGGCGTCATCATCCAATAATAGCGCCTGACTAATTTGATACCCATCGGTTTTTTGTGCACCAGGTTGAACCAAAATCTTACCCTGAAACACGCCCGTCGCCCCATTGCGCAATACCTTTTTGAACACCTGGCGGCTTTCGCATCGTTGGGCACTATGGGTGACAAAAACAGTATCGTCGTGGTGAAAGGCCGCGCTGGCCCCATCACCCATGGCTGCGCCCGCCACATGGGCCGAAGCATCATCGCCGACAATTTCGATCACATGTTCATTGCGGGTTAGAATACCGTTCACCGTTAAGGAAAAGGATTTATAGGCGGCGCGTTGCCCAATGCGGGCAAACATATGGGTGACGGCGCGGCGTTCATGATCGCGCCCCTGTAGGCGAACATGGTGAAACGCGCCCTGATCGGCCACAGAAATTTCCATACACTTATTGAAACGCGCTGCGGCAGGGCCGCTTTCCAATAATGTGATGTCTGCCCCCTCTTCGACCCGCACCAAATGATGCAGTATCGCATCTGAGTGTTCGTTTTGGTGCAGATATATCAGGCTGATGGGACGGGCCGTCCGCCCCGTTGCACGAATAACAATGCCGTCGGCGGCAAATGCCGTGTTCAGCGCGGCCAAGGGGCGTGGCACGGGGGTTTGCCCAGCCGTTTCCAAAACGCCATAAAAATCCTTTGCCCAATGAATATCTTTGGCCATGGCCTCAGACAGACGTTCGATTTCTACGCCTTCCATCGTCAAATCGTCCGATTGTTCGGCATCAAAAACCCCGTCAACAAAAACGATACGCAGTTGGTCGATACCAGAATAAATCGGGCTTTCATCCCCAGGGTCATACACCGCGGCGCGCGGCGCGGCGGCCTGGGTCAAACCAACCGGATCGGTATATTTCCAATACTCATCACGGCCCGTGGGAAGGCCCATTGTGCGCACACGCGCCACGGCGGCGGCCCGTGCGACATTGGCCCATGTGGCCGCTTGCGGCATGGGGATTGCGGCGATTCGCGCTTCTGTTAGATCGGTTTTTAGGTTTGTTGCCCCCATCTTAGGCGACCTGTTCCAAAATGCCGGAATATCCGTTTTCTTCAACCTCGAGCGCCAAATCAGGACCGCCGGTTTTGACAATGCGGCCATCGGCCATGATATGCACAATATCGGGGGCAATATGGTCTAACAGGCGTTGATAATGGGTGATAACCACAAAACCGCGCCCCGCATCACGCAGCGCGTTCACACCATCGGCCACCAACCGCATGGCATCTACATCAAGGCCCGAATCCGTTTCATCCAAAATGCACATCTTGGGTTCTAAAACGGCCATTTGCAGAATTTCGTTGCGCTTTTTCTCGCCCCCCGAAAACCCGACATTCACGGGGCGTTTCAACATTTCGGCATTAATCTGCAACGCTTTTGCCTTTTCACGCACAAGTTTCAGGAAATCGCCCGCGCTGACCTCTGCCGCACCACGGGCTTTTTTTTGGGCATTTAGGGCCGTGCGCAGGAATGTCATGTTGCCCACGCCGGGAATTTCGACCGGATATTGAAAGGCCAAAAATAACCCAGCGGTTGCGCGTTCCTCGGGGGATAGGTTTAGCAAATCCTGCCCCTCAAGCATTGCTGTGCCATCGGTTACCACATATCCATCCCGCCCTGACAAAACGTAGCCAAGCGTAGATTTGCCCGACCCATTGGGCCCCATGATCGCATGCACCTGCCCGCCCGTGACCGATAAATTGACGCCCTTAAGAATGGGTTTTTCACCCTCTTCCAAGCGGACGTGAAGGTTTTGAATGTCTAGCATTTTTTGGGCCTTATTTTACGGGTTATCGAATTTGCTGCGCTAACACGACCAAACCCATCGCGCCGGTTATCAATGCGCCTAGTTTGATCGTCATCAATGCGCCAAGATGGCGGATTTCAACCTTGATTTATACCATGATGTTTACCCAACAGAGCCCTCTAACGAAATTGCCACCAGTTGCTGTGCCTCCATGGCGAATTCCATCGGCAGCGCTTGCAGCACTTCGCGTGCAAATCCGTTGACGATAAGCGCGACGGCCTCTTCCTCATCCATGCCGCGCGATTGGCAATAAAACATTTGATCGTCATCAACCTTTGATGTGGTTGCTTCATGCTCCACCCGGCTGGAATTATTTTTAACCTCGATATAGGGCACGGTGTGGGCGCCGCATTTATCCCCGATCAGCAAACTGTCGCATTGGGTATAGTTGCGTGAATTTGCGGCCTTTGCGTGCATCGACACAAGGCCGCGATACGTGTTTTGCGCGCGCCCTGCCGAAATACCCTTGGACACGATCCGCGATTTTGTATTTTTGCCCAAGTGCACCATTTTGGTGCCGGTATCGGCCTGTTGTGCATTATTTGTGATAGCAATCGAATAAAACTCACCCTGCGCGTCGTCACCGCGTAAAATGCACGATGGATATTTCCACGTAACGGCAGACCCGGTTTCAACCTGTGTCCACATCACCTTGGACCGTGCACCCCGGCAATCGGCGCGTTTGGTCACAAAATTGTAAATCCCGCCCTTGCCGGTTTCGTCACCAGGATACCAATTTTGCACGGTGGAGTATTTGATTTCGGCATCGTCGAGCGCCACCAGCTCCACCACCGCAGCGTGGAGTTGGTGGGTATCACGCATCGGTGCGGTGCACCCTTCTAGGTAGCTGACGTAACTCCCCTTATCGGCGATAATCAGCGTGCGCTCAAACTGACCGGTGTTTTCCGCGTTGATCCGGAAATAGGTGGACAGTTCCATCGGGCACCGCACGCCGGGCGGGACATACACAAAAGAGCCATCGGAAAAAACGGCCGAGTTCAGTGTGGCAAAAAAATTGTCCGTAATCGGCACCACCGAGCCAAGGTATTTTTTCACCAAATCGGGATGGTTTTGAATGGCCTCGGAAATGGGGCAAAAAATTACACCTGCCTTGGCCAGCTCGGCCTGGAACGTTGTGCCGACCGAGACAGAGTCAAATACCGCGTCCACCGCAACCTTGCGCCCTTCGGCGGGGGCTACATCTGCGCCCTCAACCCCGGCCAAAATCATCTGTTCGCGCAGGGGGATACCCAGCTTTTCGTAGGTCGCCAAAAGCGCCGGGTCAACATCATCCAGCGATTTTGGCTTTTCCACCATGCTTTTGGGTTTGGCGTAGTAGTATTGATCTTGATACGCAATCGGCGGATAATCAACCATGGCCCAGGTTGGTTCTGTCATGTTTTTCCAACGCTTAAACGCCTGAAGTCGCCAATCGGTCATCCATTCGGGTTCATTGTTTTTATCCGAAATCAACCGCACAATATCTTCGTTCACACCCTTGGGCGCGAACTCCATTTCAATCTCGGTATCCCAACCGTATTTGTATTTACCGCCCATGGCCTGAACGGTTTCGACGGTTTCACGGTCAACACCATCGCGAATTTCGGTTTCAATGGCCTTCATCACAACCTCCGGACGCGGAATGCCAACCGCTGTTTAAGCGCCACAAGGGGCACAGAATATTTTACAAACATATTGATCCACCAACACAATCATGCGGCCTTGCGGCGAAAACGGTCGTATGCCGCGCCCCAGGTTTTGGCAAAGGCAATGATTTCGGCCTCTGTTGAATGCAAACCAAGGGACACACGGATTGCACAAGATGCGCTTGCCGCGTCAATCCCCATCGCGTGCAAAACCATGCTGGATTTTGCGGCGTTGACCTTACCACTGGAACACGCGGCCCCCGCAGATACGGCAAAGCCAGCCAAATCCATTTGCATAACCTGTGTTTCCCCTTTCCATCCTGGTGTCATGATACAAGATGTGTTTGGAAGACGCTCTGCCTCTCGTCCAACAAAGATAGGTGCCGCGGCGGAATCATCCATGATATTTTCTAGAATATTTCTAAGTTTTTCCACACGGCCCCAGGCACCTTTATCAACATCTTGGGCACATTCCGCCGCAGCAGCACCAAATCCGGCAATACCGATTAGATTTTCTGTGCCGGCGCGGCGGCCCATTTCCTGCCCACCGCCTTTGATTTGGGTGTTAATATGTAAACCTCGGCGGATCACCAGCGCCCCTATGCCTTTTGGCCCACCAATTTTATGGGCGGAAAAGAATGCAATATCTACGCCTGCGGCGTCAAAGGCCAGGGGCACCTTTCCAAAGGCTTGGGTCCAATCGCTGACGGCCAGACCTGGGGGCAAATTTTGCAAAACACCTGTTTCTGAATTGGCCGCCTGTAGGACATAACGCGCAGGATCGTCCACAACAACCTGTCCATTGTGATCTACGGCTAGGTCTGTTTCAACCCAGGCACGGACAGCGTCGTGTTCGATTGCCGCACCGTGCAGCCCTCGCCCAGCACAGGCCAACGCCGCAGCCTCTGTCGCGCCGGACACAAACACAACGTCTGCCTCATGCGCGCCCACAGCACACACAATTTGGCCACGTGCGCGTTCTATCAACGCCTTCGCAGCGCGCCCCTCTGCGTGGACAGAGGACGGATTTCCCACAACATCCATCGCCGCAATCATTGCCTGGCGCGCCACGGGGCGCAGGGGGACCGTAGCGTTATAATCAAGATAAACGCGCGCCATCGCCCGATCCTTCATCCACCACTTCAAACAAGGTTGGCACCGCCGGACAGGGGGTCAACCCATTGCCGATGACATCCGCCAAACTGGTTTGATGTAAAAACACATATACATGGGCCGAAAGCCCCTCCCACAATCTGTTGGTCATGCTTTGTGCCCGGGTTCCGGACACCGCGCCGGACGCACCTGCCCCGGCATGTAGCGCAGAGACTGTTTCGTCCACCGCCGTGAAAATATCCACCACACGAATGTTCACAGGGCGACGTGATAGGCGATACCCGCCCCCCGGCCCTCGCACCGATGTAACCAATCCGGCGCGCCGCAGTTTAACAAACAGCTGTTCAAGATACGGCAATGAAATGTCTTGCCGTGTTGCCACATCGGCCAGTGGTGTCAATGCGTCGGGGGCGAGCATGGCCAAATCAGCCATGGCGACCATCGCGTATCGTCCCTTTGTGCTTAATTTCACTACTTTTTTCCCATAAATTAAGCCGGATTAGGCCACACTAACGATCCAGGGGCGGCTTAGGATGACGCGACCCGAAAATGCACTATGTGCCTTGTGTTGATTGACGTTTGCATCCCATGGTTTTACCTGCAACGAAAGATTTGTTGGCATTCCATGGGCGCAAGCATTAATTTGGAATCATTCTAAAACCAAGCGCCCGCTGCGTCAAGCGCGGCATACGGGTGCATCGTCAATACCATAATGATGGAGGAAATATGCCCGAGGTGATTTTTCCCGGCCCTGAGGGGCGGCTCGAAGGCCGCTATCATCCGCAAAAAACCAAGGATGCGCCGATTGCCCTGATCCTTCATCCGCATCCGCAATTCGGCGGCACGATGAACAATCGGGTGGTTTATAAATTATATTATGCTTTTCATGATATTGGTTTTACCGTGTTACGATTCAATTTTCGTGGTGTGGGGCGTAGCCAGGGCGAATACGATCAAGGTATTGGGGAATTATCGGACGCGGCCTCGGCGCTTGATTATCTGCAATCCATGAATCAAAACTCTAAACACTGTTGGGTAGGGGGATTTTCGTTTGGGGCGTGGATTGGTATGCAACTGTTGATGCGCAGGCCCGAAATTACCGGTTTTATTTCAATCAGCCCGCCTGCAAATATGTATGATTTCACGTTTCTGGCCCCTTGCCCATCATCGGGGCTAATTATCAACGGCACGGCGGACCGCGTTGCCAAACCACAAGACACGCGCACATTGGTCAATAAACTGCATGAACAGCGCGGCATAACCATCACGCACGAAGAAGTCGAAGGTGCAGGCCATTTTTTCGAAGATCCGCATATGGATTCGATGGTAGACAGTGTTCAAACCTATGTGAAACGCCGTTTGACAGAAACAACGCGCTAACATTTTGATAACCCAAAACGCGGAAAAGAAGGATCAAAGAATGTCAAAGATCAAAGTAGATAACCCCATCGTCGAAATGGACGGTGATGAAATGACGCGCATTATCTGGCAGGTCATCAAAGATAAATTGATTTTGCCGTATTTGGATGCCGATCTGCTCTACTACGATCTAGGCATAGAAGAACGCGACCGCACCGAAGATCAAATTACCGTTGATGCGGCTGAAAAAACCAAAGATGTCGGCGTGGCGGTGAAATGCGCCACAATCACGCCCGACGAAGCGCGGGTCGAAGAATTCGGGCTTAAAAAAATGTGGCGGTCGCCCAACGGCACAATTCGCAACATTCTAGGCGGCGTAGTGTTTCGTGCGCCGATAATTTGCCGCAATGTGCCGCGTTTGGTGCCGGGGTGGACCAAACCCATCATCATTGGCCGCCATGCGTTTGGTGATCAATACCGCGCAACAGATATGAAATTCCCCGGTCCCGGCACGCTGAGCATGAAATTCGTAGGCGAGGATGGCGAAGTCATCGAACATGAGGTGTTCCAAGCCCCTACATCAGGGGTTTATATGGGCATGTATAATCTTGACAATTCGATCATGGATTTTGCCCGCGCGTCGTTTAATTATGGATTATCAATGGGATGGCCTGTATATTTGTCGACCAAAAATACCATTTTGAAACAATACGACGGACAGTTCATGTTATTGTTCCAACAAGTATTTGATGAAGAATTCGCCGATAAATTTAAGGCCGCGGGCATCACTTATGAGCATCGTTTGATTGATGACATGGTGGCCAGCGCCTTAAAATGGTCCGGCGGGTTTGTATGGGCTTGTAAAAACTATGACGGCGATGTGCAATCCGATACCGTGGCGCAGGGATTTGGATCGTTGGGGTTGATGACCTCGCGCCTGATGACGCCGGATGGTAAAATTGTCGAGGCCGAGGCCGCGCACGGCACTGTGACGCGCCACTATCGCCAACATCAAAGAGGCGAACAAACATCGACCAATTCGATTGCGTCCATTTATGCCTGGACCGGGGGGTTAAAACACCGCGCCACGCTGGATGGGAACGACCCATTACGCCATTTTGCCGAAACATTGGAACGTGTGGTGATTGAAACTGTCGAATCGGGATACATGACCAAAGATTTGGCGTTGTTGGTGGGGCCAGACCAAAAATGGATGACCACAATGGGATTTTTGGAAAAAATTGACGAAAACCTAAACGCAGCACTGACAGGGTAGAAAGCGCATACATCGTTCGGCCATGGGCTACTGGCCCGGCTTTTAGCATCACAACGTGATTATGCGGTTTTCAAAATTGCGGCGGCGGCGGCAAAGCCTGCGTCGGATTTTGTAACATCTTGGCCGCCGCCCTGCGCAAAATCGGGGCGTCCACCGCCGCCCTTACCACCCAATTCCAACGCAACCGCGCGCACCAAATCCACCGCCGATACCCGTGTGATAAGATCATCGGTCACACCTGCGGCAATGGCGGGCTTGCCGCCCGTATCGGCGATCAACACCACAACACCGGACCCAAGGCGTGATTTATGATCGTCGACAATACCGGCCAAATCCTTACCCGTTATGTTGGTCAACACTTGCGTATGAAATGCAATACCGTTGATGTTTTGGGTTTCAGGGCCGTTTTGGCCCGTATCCCCGGCCAATGCCAACGCACGTCGTAGCTGTGCAACCTCATTTTCCAAGGTTTTGCGTTCGTCTTTTAACGCTTTGACACGCGCCAAAACATCGCCTGGTGGGGTATTCAGCTCCGCAGACACCGCGGCCAACCGATGATTCTGCCGACTTAGATAATCAAAGGCCACTTGCCCTGTTAGCGCCTCAATCCGGCGAATGCCGGCGGCAGACGCACTATCGCCTAAGGTTACAAAAACACCGATGTCGCCGGTTTGTCGCACGTGCGTGCCACCACACAATTCAATGGAATACGTATGCCCATCGCGCCCCTTTTGCGATCCTTCACGCCGCCCCATCGACACCACGCGCACCTCATCCCCATATTTTTCACCGAAAAGCGCGGTCGCCCCCAAAGCACGGGCGGCATCGGGCGTCATGATACGCGTTTCAACGGGGGTATTTTGGCGGATAAATGCGTTCACATCCGCCTCAATCTGCGCCAAATTTTCCATACTAAGCGCTTGAGCATGGGAAAAATCAAACCGCAACCGATCGGCCGCGTTAAGTGATCCGCGCTGTGCCACATGATCGCCCAGGGTGATGCGCAGCGCCTCGTGCAACAGATGTGTGGCCGAATGATTGGCGCGAATGGCATCGCGGCGTTTTATATCTATGACCAACGATGCCGCCTGGCCGGGGCGCACATCGCCTTCAACAACCTGGGCAATGTGCAAAATAATGTCGGCGATTTTTTTGGTATCGGTAATATTGGCCCGGCCAGTTTCCGTGCGTAAGACGCCGGTATCCCCCACCTGCCCGCCCGCTTCGGCATAAAATGGTGTCTGGTTGACCACAACCATCACGGTTTGTCCAACCTCTGCGGCCTGAACTTCTGCGCCATCATACACCAAGGCCAGGATCTGTCCCTCTGCGTTGTCTGTGTCATAACCTAAAAATTCGGTGGCCCCATGCCGTTCGGCCAAATCAAACCAAATCGCCGCATCGGCGGTTTCGCCTGACCCCGCCCATGCCGCACGCGCCTTTGCTTTTTGCGCGGCCATCGCGGTATCGAAGCCATCGACATCCACCCCCAAACCCCGTTCGCGCAACGCATCTTGGGTTAGATCCAGCGGGAAACCATATGTGTCGTATAACCGAAACGCCACCTGCCCCGATAACGCCGCGCCATCCGGTAGTTTCCCCAATTCATCATCCAAAAGCCGTAACCCACGGTCAAGCGTGGTGCGAAACCGATCTTCTTCTGATTTTAAGGTTTCCGTGATAAGCATCTGCGCCTGGTGCAATTCGGGATAGGCTTGTCCCATTTGGGCCGTTAACGCGGGCACCAAACGATACATTACCGGATCTTTCGCGCCCAAAAGATGTGCATGTCGCATCGCCCGGCGCATAATGCGCCGCAACACATACCCACGGCCTTCGTTTGCCGGCATAACCCCATCGGCAATCAAAAATGAACACGATCGCAGATGATCGGCAATAACACGATGATGCACATTTTGTTGCCCATCGGGATCAACGCCGGTGATGTCGGCCGAGGCCTCGATCAAAGCGCGCATAAGATCGGTATCGTAGTTGTCGTGTTTGCCCTGTAGCAATGCACCGATCCGTTCCAAACCCATACCTGTATCAATGGATTGCATGTTAAGCGGTTCGATCGATCCATCGTCGAATTGTTCGTTTTGCATGAAAACGATATTCCAAATTTCGATGAAACGATCCCCGTCTTCATCCTTGGATCCCGGCGGCCCGCCCCAAATGTGGGGACCGTGATCATAGAAAATTTCAGTGCAGGGCCCGCACGGGCCGGTTGGGCCCATCTGCCAAAAATTGTCGGATGTGGCGATGCGGATAATCCGACTTTCCGGCACGCCCACCTTGCGCCATATATCAAACGCGGCATCATCGGTATGGTATACCGTGGCCAACAACCGGTTTGCATCGATGCCAAAGTCTTTGGTGATTAAATCCCAAGCAAACGAGATCGCCTCGGCCTTGAAATAATCGCCGAAAGAAAAGTTTCCCAACATTTCAAAAAATGTATGGTGGCGGGCCGTATATCCCACATTGTCCAAATCGTTGTGTTTTCCGCCCGCCCGCACGCATTTCTGCGCCGTCGCCGCGCGGGCATAATCCCTATGTTCAAGCCCTGTAAAAACATTCTTGAACTGCACCATACCTGAATTAGTAAACATCAACGTCGGATCATTGCGCGGAACCAACGGCGCACTCTCGACGATGGTGTGGCCATTACGGGCAAAATAATCAAGAAAGGTCGTGCGTATATCGTTCAAACTGGCCATGGCGGTTGCACATTCCATTTTTCGGTGTTGGCATCAGGACTTAATGGCCTACACCGCGCCTGTCCACAGACATTGGGCACCGATCAGATTATGCCGCACAAAACAGGCATATGGATGTGGCGCAGCTTATAAAGGCGATGTTGCACCCAACCACGCCTGTTAACCTGTCTTTTCATCCGGTTTTACGTCCTCAATCAGAAAATCCAACCCATGGGCCGCCCGAATTTTGTCTTCAATGTGCAAGGCGATGTCGGGATTATCTTTAAGAAATTGTTTTGCGTTTTCACGGCCCTGGCCAATTCGTTCATCGCCGTGGGAAAACCAAGAACCGGATTTTTCAACAACCCCCGCCTTCACCCCTAAATCTAGCAACTCGCCCGTTTTGGAAATACCTTCGCCATACATGATGTCAAATTCAACCTGTTTGAATGGCGGGGCAACCTTATTCTTTACAACCTTAACCCGGGTTGAATTGCCCACAACCTCGTCGCGGTCTTTAATCGCGCCGATCCGGCGAATATCCAGCCGGACAGAGGCGTAAAATTTTAAGGCATTTCCACCTGTGGTTGTTTCCGGGCTGCCAAACATCACCCCGATTTTCATGCGAATTTGGTTGATGAAAATTACCATACAATTTGATCGCGAAATAGATCCGGTTAATTTGCGCATGGCCTGGGACATAAGCCGCGCATGCACCCCCACCGAACTGTCGCCCATATCGCCCTCAAGCTCGGATTTGGGGGTGAGGGCGGCGACAGAATCCACCACAACCAAACTTACCGCGCCTGAACGCACCAACGTATCCGTAATTTCAAGCGCCTGTTCGCCCGTATCGGGTTGCGATATTAGTAATTCGTCCAAATTGACGCCCAGTTTTTTGGCATATTGGGGATCAAGCGCATGTTCGGCATCCACAAAGGCACACACCCCGCCTTTTTTCTGTTCCTCGGCAACTGCGTGCAAGGTAAGGGTCGTTTTACCAGAACTTTCTGGCCCATAGATTTCAATAATCCGCCCCTTGGGCAACCCGCCAATGCCAAGCGCGATGTCCAAACCCAGCGACCCGGTCGATGTTGCCTCAATCTCTTGTAAGGTATTTTGTCCACCCAACTTCATGATGGAGCCTTTACCGAACTGTCGTTCGATTTGCGCCAGCGCACTATCAAGCGCTTTTTGTTTATCGCTATGTTTACGGTCAGTCATATCCAAAAGATTCGCGGTTGCCATACGTTTACCCTTTATTTCACGCCTTATCTAAAACGACAATGCGGTTAAAATGTTCGCCTATTGTTCTTATATTTCCTAGAAATTAATATAAATCAAGTATAAACTGTTTTTTCGTAGGAACATGTACGGATACGCGGATAATTTTTAACGGCACAGATGCAGCAGGCCATTGTTAATCATTCTTTCGATGACGGTGGCCGAAGATGGCGGCGCACAGTTTCCGTTAAATCATTAAGAGAAAAGGGTTTTTGCAGGAAGACCGAATTTTCCATGTTAATGTTATCTTCGGTAATCGCCTTTTCGGAATAGCCTGACATGAAAATAACCCTGGTTTGTGGTCTGTCTATCAAAGCCTGTTGCACCCACGATGGCCCATCTAACCCCGGCATCACAACATCGGTCACGAAAAGATCAACATGAAGCGTATGATCGGATAAATATTTTAACGCAGCTTCCCCGCTTTCGGCTTCAATCACCTTATATCCACGCAGTTGTAGCGCCCGGGCCGCGAAAGCCCGCACTGGCACCTCGTCTTCGACCAATAGTATCACGCGAACGGGATCATCCTCCCACTTATCTGTATCTGATGCCACCATCTCTGGTTTTATCAATGATGGGGGCGTTGTATTTTCCATGTTGTTATCATCTATAGACCTATGGTGCGCAGGACAGTAAATTGTAAATGTTGTTCCTTGATCTACGATACTGTCAACAAAAATATATCCGCCTGACTGTTTGATGATCCCATAAGCCATAGATAAACCAAGACCCGTTCCCTTACCTAAGGGTTTGGTGGTAAAAAATGGTTCAAAAATTTGGTCTAATTTTCCCGATGGAATGCCATGCCCCCGATCTGTGACACAAATCGTCACATAAAGGCCCGCTGGCACCTTGGCATAATCGCGCTTCAGCGGCTCATTGAGCTGCACAAGGCGCGTTTCGATGCGAATTTCGCCACCCTCGGGCATAGCATCGCGGGCATTTACCACAAGGTTCATAAGCACCTGGTCAAGCTGGCGCCGATCTATCCGAATGGGCAACAAAGATGGATCATGTGCCAACGTTAGCGTGATTTTTTCCCCCACCAGACGATTTAACAAATGCGTAAGTTCGCCCAATGTATCACGCAAATCTATGATTTCGGGTTCAAGCCTTTGTTTACGGGAAAACGCCAATATCTCACTAACCAAACTTGCCGCACGATTGGCATTCTGATTGATTTGTGCAAGGTCCGAATACCCCGGATCGCCTGGGTCGTATTCCAACATCAAAAGATCGCAATGACCTGTGATCGCAGTTAGCAAGTTATTAAAATCATGGGCAATACCCCCCGCCAGTTCACCTATGGCTTGCATTTTCTGGCTTTGCACAAATTGTTGTTCCAGGGTTTTAAGTTCCGTTGCATCATGCAAAACGGCCAACAAAGATTTACCCGCACTATCACTGTCAGCATCGCCCACACGGGTTAGCGTGATTTGCAGAAAACATTCTGGATCGCGGTGCCGCGCCCGCGCCACCTCTGAACGATTGGGAATGCGTTCGGCAAGTATATCCATCACCCAATCCATCACAGGGCGGCCCAAGCCCTCCAATACCCCGGACAATGGCCCAGATATGCCCGGGGCCACGCCCAATAATTCCTGCGCTCTGTGGTTAGAGGCCAAAATTGCACCGTCATTGCCAATATGCAAAAGAGCAACCGGCAGAATTTCAAGCGCCTTCGCCACAACATCGGTTGACGGCACTTCGGTTTGAGGATCGGCGCCTTCCATTGTCGCAACATAAATTTCCTGCGTACCGTCTCCCCCCGCCGAAATAAGCGGCATCACCTTAACCGGCCCTTGCGTTGAAATAAGGTCATTTGCCCCACCTGTAGTCACAGGCACGGTTGCAAACACCTCTGCCAAGGTTGCGGCAGGCTGTCCCAAAATACTCCGCATAGGGTTGTTCATCGTTAAGATAATGCCAGAGGGATCGACTCGCACCATGGGTAGATTCATCATGGCGCTATTGATTGAGGAACCAACATCATGGTCATCTATGCGCCAAAAAATGTGATCTGCGATTTGATATGCGGTTACTTGAATCAAACCGCGCGGGGTCATGATACGTTCGTATGTCGTGGGGCAATCCGCAAGGGCGTTCACGATGCGCGCCACAACTTGGGCCGAATTTGGCAAAATGCCCGCCAAAACACGCGGCAAAGTATGCCCCCCACGTTCCCCAAAGCACCGGATCGCAGCATGATTGGCATCGGTTATCACGCCATCGAAATGGGTATAAAACCATGGCACATCATCAAAAATGATTAAATTTTTTGCCATTTTTATATCGCGCATTTTCCAGGCGCGGCGCCATAACTCACGCGCAACTCCGGCCATACCAATGGCAAAACATCCGCTCGCTACCCCCGCAAATACGAGGCGCACCTGCGGGAAAAATGCCGCAATCAAAGCCGCGCAACAGCCCCCAACAAACACCATAACTATGGGCCAATGCCCCTTGGCGTTGAACACGTGTAAGCGGGTAATATTCCCCTGTATCGTGCGTTTTGTCCAAACTGTTTTATCCACAATACTCTCCACACTGGGTTCGACGATTAGGTCAAAATCATCCTAAACACTACATTTATCTTTCTTTACAATTTCTTAAACATTGTAGCATGATACCGTTTTCAGGAAAAAATCGTGCCTCGTGAATTTGTAAACATTCACTAAACATTACGCTACATTATCATATCTTAAATTCCATATCCGTTATAAAATCGTTTGTGATCATATGACATCAACGTCACGCATACGATCACCATACCTCAAACGCACGATAGGGCGATATTTGATCCTACACCTAAGTATGATACCATAACATCATGATGCTACGTTTTTTGTTTTGGGTATGTGCCCTCATCGTTTTCGCGCTGTGGGCGCCGCCGCCGCAGGCACAAGTGCCGC
>CALFSY010000130.1 GCA_937916365.1 uncultured Jannaschia sp.
CTTTTGTGGGGGTTGCAGGGGCGCGGCCTGCAATCTGGTCTTATGGTCACCGCAGCCCCCAAGGTGCGGCGTTCGATACATCGGGCCAGCTTTGGGTTATTGAACATGGCGCGCGCGGCGGGGACGAAGTAAACGCCATTCGGCGGGGTGCCAATTATGGCTGGCCGGTTATTGCCTATGGCCGCCATTATAGCGGGGGCCAGATTGGCGTCGGCACCGAAGCCCCCGGCATGGAACAACCCGCGCATTATTGGGACCCATCCATCGCGCCCTCGGGCGCGGCATTTTATACCGGGGATTTATTTCCCGATTGGGATGGGGATTTATTCGTTGGGGCCTTATCGGGCGGGATTGTGCGGCTTGATCCCAACCAAGGCATGGCACAGGTGGAATGGATTTCGACGGATGCCACCGCCCGTGTGCGCGACGTGCGCGTAGGGCCGGATGGTGCGCTTTATTTTTTGTCGGTTGGCCATGGCGCGCTGTATCGTATGACGCCCGCCGCACCTTGAAAACCCTGCCTCAAACCAAGTTAGGCAACCATAACACGATACCGGGAAACGCGATCAACACCGCGATGGTCACAACATCGGCGCCAAAAAACGGGGCGGCGCCGCGAAACACATCCTGCACCCCGATGTCTAATTTGGTGTCTTTTGCCACACCGGCCACAACAAAACAGTTCAACCCAATAGGCGGGGTAATCAGGCATAATTCGGCCATTTTAACCACGATGATGCCAAACCATATGGCGCATTCTTCGGCGGTCATGCCAAAGGCTGCGTTGGCGCGGGTTACATCCGGGCCACCGTTCAGGGCGATGATCGCCGGAAAGGTGACGGGCAAGGTTAGGATCAACATGCCAATCGCATCCATAAACATGCCCAATACCACGTAAACCAATAAAATCGCCAGCAAAATAAGATACGGCGAATACTCTAACCCCCCAATGAACATGGCAAAATTGTCGGGTAACTGCGCAAACCCCAAAAACCGCACGTAAATCAAAACACCCCAAATCATGGCGAAAATCATCGCCGTTAGTTTTGCGGCCTCCATCAACGCGCTGCGCAGATTGGCCCATTTCATACCTTTCCATAACGCCATTAACAGCACGACAAAGGCGCCCAGCGCGCCGGCCTCTGTCGGGGTGGCCCAGGCCCCGTCTTCGCCCCGATAGTAGATTGAAAAAATAATGATGAAGACGACAAACAAAATTGGTAACGCGCCTGGTAGGCTTTCAAAGCGTTGTTTCCAGGTAAACCCGGTGACCGGCGGGCCTAATGTTTTGCGCCATTTGGCCAACCCGATCACTAACCCGGCATAGATCAACGCCGACACAAACCCGGGTAAAAATCCCGCCAACAACAGTTTACCCACCGATTCCTCAACAATAATGGCATAGATCACCAAAATCGCCGATGGCGGGATGAGCGAGGCCAACGTGCCCCCCGCCGCGACAACCCCCGCCGCAAATGCCTTGTCATAGTTTAGTTTCAACATCTCTGGTATGGCGATGCGGGCAAACACGGCCGAGGTGGCCACCGATGCGCCCGAAACCGCCGCAAACCCCGCCGTTGCAAACACAGTCGACACACCCAAGCCCCCAGGCAACCACCCGACCCAGCGTTTTGCAGCCTCAAACAACGCGCGCGTTAAGCCCGCGTAATAGGCCAGGTAACCAATTAAGATAAAGGTAGGAATAAGGCTTAGCGCGTAACCGGTGGATTTTGAATGCGGCACCTGCCCGGCCAGTTTTAGGGCCGTCACCAGGCCGCGATCAAAGCCCTGACGTTGCATGAAAAATAGACACAGCCCGATTATACCGACAAAGGCCGCGGCAAACGCCACCCGCACCCCAATCACCACTAGGATTAACAACATCCCCGATAGCCACAGCGACAGGGTAAATATATCCACCCCATCCAGCAGGGCGCGCATATCAAGGATCTGGTCCATCAATGGGGCCTTGGCCCATTGTGCGCACTTAAAATGCGATTGAGTGTTTTAACCATCGCGCGCCCCGCTGACTGTGCGGGCCTCACGCGTGGCGGTGCCCATGGTATCCTCGGGCAACGGCACGGCCACGGGGGTGGACGCATTGGTTTGGAATGCGCGCCCATAGGCCCAAAGCTGTAACATCAGGCGGAATGCCAGCAACCCCAACGCCACCGGCACCAACGCCTTTGCCGGCCAGGTGGGCAAACCGATGTCAATGGAACTATCGCTGCTAAAAAACGGGGCATTCCAATCAAAGGCACGTAAAAAATGGTGCCATGATCCATAAATCAACCCCAATGTCACCAATAGCATAAACACAGTGGACACCCATTCAAACGCCCACAAAATTTGGCCCCGTAGCCGCATCACCAAAATATCCATGCGGATATGCCCGCCCTCACGCTGGCAATAAGCCAGGCCGAGAAAGGCGAAAATGGCCATGAATTGTTCTGTCCAATCCACGTATCCATAAACCGGGGCGTTGAATATTTTGCGCCCCACAACGTTGGCCACGGCCACCACCACCAAAAGCAAAATCACAACCCCACCTAAAAGATTAAGCCGCGATTCAACCGCCAAAATCGCCCGATCAAAGCGTGACAGACGGGTATCATCGGTTAACACGGTGGACGTGGTTACCATAACATGTGGCTTTCAAATATCGGAGGTGCAGTGTAAAACCGCCCCGTCGGAGACAGGGCGGTTTGGTTTGGTTCGCCGGATCAATTCGTCGCGCGTGTTTCCGCCAGTGTTGTCTGCACCAGATCATACAGCTCTTGCGCGGGCAGGCCTTGGTCTGCCATCGTTTCGATCCAGGCTTGGTGGATTGGGGCTGCCTGTTCGGCAAGGGCGGCCAACGTATCTTCGGGCACGGTTACACGTTCGACGCCGCGTTCTTCCAACACGCTATCCCAACGTTCCAAAAGCTCGCCATAATTTGCGAGATAGTGTTCGATGGCGTCATCCACCGCATTATCCAACGCCGCGCGATGGTCATCGGACAAAGCCGCATATGCGTCACTGTTCACCACAACGGGGCAATTCACTGTGCCGGGATTTAGATTTTCGGTCCACCAATCGGCGATGTCGATGGTGCGAAAACTTAGGTGTGCATGTTGGGCAAACGCCACAGTGTCTACCACGCCCGATTCCATTGCGTTGTAGGCCTCTGACGATGTGACCGAGGTCGGCACACCGCCCACCGCAGAAAAGAGTTCGCCCAACCCGCCTGTGGCGCGCACGCGCATACCATCCATTTCCGCCAATGTGTCGCGTGGTTCACCGGTGCCCACAAGGTTGTATTGCGGCATGGGCGAGGTCATTAGCATCATCGCGTTCCATTGTGCCATTTCTTCGGTCACAGCCGGGTGGGAATAGATTGCGTGGCTGACCGCGACCTCCTCTGCTAAATTCGATACGCCTAGGAATGGTAATTCCAATACCGTGATCGCGCGGTTTTTGTCGCGGTGATAGCCGGCGCAGAATTGCGCCATTTCAAACGCACCAATCGAAATGCCGTCAAGGTTTTCGCGGTTTGACGATAGGCCGCCATAGCTGATGTTCATTGTGAATTCGCCGTTTGTGGCCTCGGCCACAGCGTCGGCCAGATGATGCACGTGTTCGGTAAAGGCGCGGCGTTGCCCCCACAACGATACATTCCATTCTGTTGCCAATGCTTCGCCTGCTAAACCAAACGCCAAAGCTGTGCTAAGGGCGGTCGTGGTAAAATGTTTCATGGTGTCCTCCCAATTTTGCGGGGCCGGTATGACACCCCGCCTGTTATTGGATAGTAAACGCCACACCCGCGATAAGCCAAGCCCAGAATTCAGTGTTACAATCGGAACGGATGGTTAAGTTTATGCGCAACGTGATGCGATTTGGGATTATCCCGCCGTGGTGCCCAAAACCCGCAGACGCGACACCCCCCCATCGGGAAAGATGTTAAACCGAATGTGTGTCACAGGGCCCAGGGGCGACAGTTCACCGCGAAACCGGTGTTCAGTATCAGGGCCCAATTTTTGTGGTGGCAAAAGATCGGCCCAAAACATTGAATCGGTGATAAGCGCATCGGTCAACCCATCACCGAAATTGCGCAAATCCGCCGCCTGAACCGAGGCTCTATCGGGGAAATTGCCCTTAAAATGTGCGGTATCTATCAACACCTCGGCCACATCGCCCCGCGCGCCTAAGGCGATAATCATCCAATCATAGCCTGGTTCACGGCGGCGGCGGGTTTCCCACCCATCGCCCATATTGATGCCGCGCCCCGGGGCCAGTATCCGCGTGTAATCCCCGAAATGCGCATCGGAAAATGCCAAAATACGGCCACCGTTCAACGCCGCGACCAGGTCAATTTCCCCGCGCCGATCGCCGACGTCCAATTCCGGCACGCCATAGGCCCGCAATCGTGCAATGCCCCCATCGGGATAAATATGAACGCGCAGGTGTGTCCAGCTTTCAAAACTGTTGCAGCTATAATAATGATTTGCCGATGGCCCGAGGGGTTTATGGGGCAAAATCGTTACCCATGATGTGTTATCGGGCGGCGTATCATCCTTTGTCGCACACGCCTCTATCCGAAGGGCGGGGGCATAGTTGCCCGTGAAATGCGTTGTGTCGATGTCAAACCCGATGATCCGGCCCGCCCTGGCCAATTTGATGATCGCCATGTCGTGGCCACCATCGCGGCGACGCTGGGTTTCCCACCCGTCCATCCATTTTCCGTTTTCGTCGAATTTGTCTTCGATAAAGACGGGCGCGGCGTCTGATAGCATTCGGTCTAGCGGGGCGAAAAATTCGTTGGTTGCCCAAATCGCCCTGGCCCCTAGACCAGCGGAGGCAAGGTTAATTCCCGTGCGGGCAAACAAAGGGATATTGGGGTTTAGGCTTTCGATACTTGGCATGGTGATGTTTGACGTTTGGGTAATTGACATAAGATGCGCTGTAACACAGGCGCGTGGAAATCACATGAAACCAAACATCGCTCAAATACGCCTTTCACACAGAAAAGAAAAGGGGCGGTTGCACATGGTGCAGAATTTGGTGGACATAAGGGGCAAATGTAAAACGGGCCGTCGGCCCCATGTTTTCCGCAAAAGGTGATGAATGGATATAACGATCCTGTTGCATTGGGCCGAATTTGCCGCCCGCTGGCTGCATGTTATAACCGCGATGGCTTGGATCGGGTCCAGTTTTTATTTTATCGCGCTTGACTTAGGTCTTCGGCGAGATCCCAAACCGACCTCGGGGGCAGACGGCCAAGAATGGCAGGTTCACGGCGGCGGATTTTACCATATCCAAAAATATATGATTGCCCCAGCGGAATTGCCCGAACACCTGACCTGGTTCAAATGGGAAAGCTACGCAACATGGTTATCGGGGGTGGCGCTTTTGATCCTGCTGTATTGGGTGGGGGCAGAATTATACCTGATTGATTGGGCGGTGATGCCACTACGCCCATGGCAGGCCATTGTGATTTCGGCGCTATCGCTGGTGTTGGGGTGGGTAATTTACGACATGCTATGTAAATCGCCATTGCGTCATCAACCCATGATTTTGATGCTGGCCCTTTTTGCGGTAATCGTCGCATGGGCGTGGGGTTATACGCAGGTATTTTCCGGACGCGCGGCCTTGTTGCATCTGGGGGCGCTTACGGCGACAATTATGACGGCAAATGTGGCGATGATTATCATCCCCAACCAGAAAATCGTTGTGGCCGACCTAAAAGCAGGCCGCACGCCCGACGCCAAGTATGGCACAATCGCCAAGTTACGGTCGACCCACAACAACTACCTCACGCTGCCGGTTATTTTTTTGATGTTATCAAACCATTATCCGTTGGCCTTTGCCGGCGATTATAACTGGATCATTGCGGCGTTGGTGTTTTTGATGGGTGTTTTGATCCGCCATTTTTTCAATACGATGCACGCGCGCAAAGGGTATCTTTGGTGGACATGGGGCGCCACAGTAGCGGTGTTTTTTGTGATCGTGTATTTGTCCACCCTGCCCCTGATGCGGGACGACACCGAACCTGAACCGGGGGCAGCGGCGCGTCTGACACCGGCACAGGCGCGCTTTGCCGATCATCCCGATTTTGCGATCATTGCCGACATCGTGTATACACGGTGTTCTATGTGCCACGCGGCCGAGGTGTTTTGGCCTGGTTTGGTGGGTGCCCCGCGCGGGGTTCGGTTGGACACCAATGCTTATGTTGCTGCACAGGCGCGGATGATTTATCTGCAATCGGGCGTTAGCCACGCGATGCCACCAAATAACCTAAGCGCCATGGAACACACCGAACGTGCCGCTATCCGTGCCTGGTATCGCGCGGTAACGGACGGCGGATTTTAACAAAGACCTTTATGTTTGCTTAGACATACGTTCCGATCAATTATCTAAAGATAACGCCATGCCCTTTACCCTTGCCATCATAGGTCGGCCCAATGTGGGCAAATCGACATTATTCAACCGTTTGGTTGGTCGTCGCCTGGCGTTGACCGATGATCGGCCCGGTGTTACCCGCGATGTACGCGAAGGCGCGGCGCGGTTGGGTGCGTTGCGGTTCACAGTCATTGATACCGCAGGGTTAGAGGATGCCACCGACAACACCCTACCAGGCCGGATGCGCCGATTGACCGAACGCGCGGTGGCAAATGCCGATGCGTGCCTATTTGTGATCGACGCCCGCGCCGGGGTCACCGCCGCCGATGTGCAGTTTGCCGATATGGTGCGCCGCACGGGGCGCCCCGTGTTGTTGGCCGCGAACAAGGCCGAAGGTCACGCCGCAACAACAGGGGTGATCGAGGCCTACGATCTGGGCCTGGGCGAACCGATCGCCCTGTCGGCGGAACACGGCGAAGGTATGGCAGAGCTGGCCGTGGCATTAACCCCGTTGGTCGCGGCGGCGGAAACCCCCGCCACCACGGCCCTATCCGCCCCCGAAACCGATGTCGATGCAGATGCCGATGATCGCCCGATAACCCCCGAACGGCCCTTACAAATCGCCGTGATTGGGCGGCCCAACGCGGGCAAATCGACGCTGGTCAACACCATTTTGGGCGAAGATCGCCTGCTTACCGGGCCAGAGGCCGGAATCACCCGGGATGCCATTTCAATTTCAACCCTTTGGGCCGATATGCCGGTGCGCATTTTTGACACCGCAGGTATGCGCAAACGCGCAAAGGTGCAGGAAAAATTGGAAAAACTATCGGTCGCCGATGGATTGCGCGCGGTGCAGTTTGCCGAAGTGGTCATCGTGCTGTTGGATGCAGCCATTCCGTTTGAAAGCCAGGATTTACGCCTGGCCGATTTGGCCGAACGCGAAGGCCGTGCCGTGGTTGTCGCCGTCAACAAATGGGATTTGGAAAAACAAAAACAGGCCAAACGCAACACGTTGACAGAAACGTTTGACCGCTTGCTGCCGCAACTGCGCGGCGCGGCATTGGTGCCGGTATCGGCGCGCACGGGCCAGGGGTTGGATCATCTGCGTAAGGCGATTCTGCGCGCCCATGCCGTATGGAATAGCCGCGTCAGCACGGCACGGTTGAATCGGTGGTTGGCTGCGATGGTGGCGGCCCACCCGCCCCCTGCGCCATCGGGGCGTCGTATCAAATTGCGCTATATGACCCAGGCGAAAACGCGACCGCCGGGATTTGTTGTGATGTGTTCACAGCCGGAAAAATTACCCGATAGCTATACGCGCTATCTGGTCAATGGGTTACGGGATGCCTTTGATATGCCCGGCACGCCGATCCGTTTGCATATGCGCAGCCAAGCGGATCAAAACCCCTACAAAAATCGCAGGAAATCTACGCCGTCGCGGTTGACCAAGCATGTAAAAAAGGGTGCAACGGGGCAACGATAACGTTTGCCGTTCGATTATCCCCGTGCAACCATTCAATATTATACAGATGATGCGGATAGTGCGGCATGGCGCCCGCTAAATCGCAGCCAACAACGTTTCACCCGCCGAAATGGTGCAGGCCCCCGGATCGGTTTCAACGTTCAAAACCTTGACCACCCCATCCTCGGCATACAGGGCATAGCGTTGCGCGCGGTCGAAAAACCCAACCGGCGGCGCGGTGAGTGTTAGGCCAATCGCCTTTGTGAATTCGCTGGCTGCATCGCTGATCATTGTGATCCCGGCGGCAATGGCGCCGGTGGTTTCACCCCAGGCGCGCAAAACAAATGGGTCATTAACGGCGATACACATCACAGTGTCGATGCCCTTTGTGTCAAAGGCGGCCTTGGTGCGGATAAAGCTGGGCAAATGGGCGGCGGTGCAGGTGGGCGTAAAGGCCCCGGGCACGCCAAAGATAACAACCTTGCGGCCTGCGATTTTATCGGACAGGTCGATTTGTTCGTGACCTTCCGTGCCGATTTGCAACAATGTGGCATTCGGCAGCCTGTCGCCCTGGGAAATTGTCATGTTTGTATGGCCCTTGGTGGTTGTGTTACGCGTGTGCGTAGTTATAGGGTGCGCTTTGGTTAGGGGCAATCACGGGGCACACGCCGATGCAAAAAATTGTGGTGGTTGGCGCGGGGCAGGCCGGTGCCACTGTCGCCGCAACCTTACGTGGCGAAGGGTTTGAGGGACAGATCACGATGTTGGGCGCAGAAACCGCCCCCCCCTATCAACGCCCCCCCCTATCCAAGGGGTATCTGTTGGGCGAGATGCCGCGCGAGCGTCTTTTCCTTCGGGCGGAAAGTTTTTATGCCGACCAAAACATCGATCTGCGGGTGGGGGTTTCGGCCAACGTGATTGACCGCGCGGCCAAGGTGGTGCGAACGGATGCGGGCGAATTTTCCTATGATGCGTTGGTTTTAACAACCGGGGCAACACCGCGACGATTGCCGCCTGCGTTAGGGGGCGATTTGGCCGGGGTGCATGTGGTGCGCACGTTAGACGATGTTGATCATTTGGCCCCAGAGGTGATCGAGGGCCGACACGCATTGATTGTGGGCGGGGGGTATATCGGGCTTGAGGCCGCCGCCATTTGCCGCAAACGCGGGTTGCACGTGACGTTGATTGAAACGGCCGATCGTATACTGCAACGGGTTGCAGCGCCTGCAACATCGGCCTATTTCCGCGCCTTGCACGAAGATCACGGGGTGAATGTGCGCGAAGGGTTGGGTGTCGCGCGCCTTATGGGCACGAATGGCCGGGTGTCCAGCGCGGTTTTATCGGATCTGACGGAAATGCCGATTGATCTGGCCGTGATTGGCATTGGCGTTTTACCCAACACAGATGTGGCCGCCGCGGCGGGCTTGGCCATCGGCAATGGTATTGCGGTGGATGTCTTTGGCCGAACCTCAGACCCGGATGTATATGCCGCTGGTGATTGCGCCAGCTTTCCCTACCGTGGCACCCGCGTGCGGTTAGAAAGCGTGCAAAACGCCATAGATCAAGGCGAAATCGTTGCCTGCAACATTTTGGGACAGGCGCGGGCATATGACCCCGTGCCATGGTTTTGGTCAGATCAATATGATGTCAAACTACAGATCGCGGGGTTAAACACCGGATATGACCGCGTGGTTGTGCGTGATGGCGGCACGGCACGGTCGCATTGGTATTATGCGGGCGATACGTTGTTGGCCGTTGATGCAATGAACGATCCGCGCGCCTACATGGTTGGTAAACGGTTGCTGGAAGGTGGGCGTAACCCCGACGCAGCTTTGGTGGGGGATGCCACTGTCGACCTTAAAGGATTGCTGCGGGGGTGAGGATTGTAGGCGGGCGCTGGCGCGGCCAAAAATTGGCTGATCTGGGCGACGGTGACGCAAAGGCGCATTTACGGCCAACGACCGACCGCGTGCGCGAAAATTTGTTCAATCTGTTGATAAATGGCCGACATGGCAATTTGGTGGCCAATGCGCGGGTGTTGGATTTGTTTGCCGGAACCGGGGCTTTGGGGTTAGAGGCGTTAAGCCGGGGCGCGACGTGGGCTACCTTTGTCGATAATGGTTCCACGGCCCAAGGTTTCATCCGGCAAAACATTGCACGGTGTGGGGCGGGGCGCATGGCCAAAGTTCTGTGCTGCGATGCCACGGATCTGGGCCGCGGGCGGGCGCATGATTTGGTGTTCGCCGATCCACCCTATCATGACAGTGGTGTGGGTGCGGTGGCCATAGAGAAGGCATTAAAATCCGGTTGGATGGGGCCGCGCGCCACCTTACTGTGGGAAACATCAACCCCGCCGATTTTACCCGCCGGTTTGGTGGTATTGGATCAGCGGCGCTATGGCCGCGCGATAGTGACATTGGCCGCGCGTGTGATTGATTTAGGGAATTCTGGCACATTATGACGCCAAATAAAGGCCATATTGGGCGCGATGCCTGCGTAAGTTTTAGGCGGATTGCAAAGCATCCCTCGAAACCTTTCACGCAGTTTAGGGTATAAATATACCTAAAAGCATAAATTCTACGCTAAATCCAAAAATTTATTTTGATAATTAACCATAAATATTCCCATAAGAATATGGCCAAAATTCCAAATGGAAAGTGGATTTGTTGGCCCGATCCCGGGAAACTTAGACCATGACCAAAAATGTTCGAGATCGTATCGTCGCTGCCATGGAACGGCGGGGTATTACCGCCGCAGAGTTGGCGCGCCGTGCCAACGTCAGCTATAACGTTGTGACCAAATTACGCCATCGGCCGGATTCGTCCACCTCGGCCGAAAACGCTGAAAAACTTTTGGCGGTTTTACAGGCCGATGCCGATTTTTCATCACCTATTTTGGGTGGTGGCCCACCGCCGCCTACTGTGGAAGGCTTCGCCGAATTTGGTATTGGCCCCTGGACGCCGCGCAATCCGATGAATGCGCGCACTATCGTTTCCTTGTTAGCGCCGCGTGCCGCCCATCCGGCAACATATCTGTTGTCGCAACCGATCCACCAATTTTATTTAGATGCTGG
Organism: uncultured Jannaschia sp.; assembly: GCA_937916365.1. GTDB lineage: Bacteria > Pseudomonadota > Alphaproteobacteria > Rhodobacterales > Rhodobacteraceae > JANSYL01. Next base: position 10,917 of record CALFSY010000130.1, read on the forward strand.
GGACGTTTTAATCATTGATTTGAAAGGCGCGCCTAAAAATGGCGATCTGGTTATTGCGAGCAGAGTTGATAATGATATGGGCGATGCCGAAACGATTATTGGGCGGCTTATCACGCCGCATATTGTTCCGCCGGGGGTGGGCGAACCACCTTGGCTGATCGACAGCACGATCACGATTCGTGGACCGGTGATTTCATCTTTTCGTAACCCCGATCAATAAAGGCATAAAATATCTGCGCACGCCCACCACCCCGCGTTAAGCCATTTCACAACAGGTCTGAACGCCGTGATTGTGTGACATGCACATATATTTAAATCTTACCTACACTACATAGGATTACGACATATCCCCATGCACATGTTGTGGGCGCACATTGAATACGATACCACCACACATATGACCTTCATGCGCAAAGATTAACGCAATAAAGGCAAAAATTAATTGTCTTTTTGAAGTCTTATTTCTGGCCTATCAGCATCTAATTGGAAAGATTTATTTTCTTTCTGGTGCGATGTTGCATTATGTCCACACATTTGCCCACGCATCTTATAATATCGCGCGCACGGACCGAACATGCCATTTACGGTTTACAGTGCTATCTGTGCGGGGAATGTATCGTTGTTCATCCGGTTAAACCAACCATCGTTTGGTTTGTGTATTACCGTATGTGCCCCCAAACGCCCCACATCTAGCACCTCAACAATCGGTGCAGATGTTCCCCATATCGCGCGCCCGTGCCAATATGAGTATATCGCAGCTGGCCTACAGGATTGGAACAGGCTATCCTTCTGCATAGAGGCCCCGCCTTATTCGTCTTTTCCTCCTGCTAGTGCACAGAACAACAAGACATTTTTGACAGCTAAACCGAGGTCAGTTCAACACTGACTGGAGAAACAAAATGATTATTCCTGTTATCTTGGCCGGTGGGTCCGGCACACGCCTTTGGCCCGCCTCGCGCAAAAGCTATCCAAAACAATTTACACGGCTGGCCGGTGGGCCCAGTTTGTTTTGCGAAACCATCGCCCGTTTCCAAGGGCCGGAATTTGCCGCCCCCACCGTGGTCACCGACACGGAATTTCGGTTCATTGCCGCCGAACAGTTGGAAGAATGCGGTGTAGCCAAATCCGATATCGTGTTAGAATCCCAAGGGCGCAATACAGCACCGGCCATTTTGTCGGCCGCTTTGTTGCACGAAGGCACGCCCGACGCCATTTTGTTGGTCGCCCCGTCCGATCACAAGATCACAGACAACGCTGCCTTTGCCCGGGCGGTGCAGGCCGGGACAGACGCCGCCCGCGACGGCAAAATCGTAACCTTTGGTATTACCCCATCAAGCCCCGAAACCGGCTATGGGTATCTTGAAACCACCGAAGCACCGGAAATTGGGCAACCACAGTCGCTTAAATCTTTCGTCGAAAAACCCGATACGGCCCTGGCTGAAAAATTGTTCAAAGGTGGCCGTCATCTGTGGAACGCAGGCATTTTCATGTTCCGCGTTAGCGTCATCATTGAAACGTTTGAAGTTTTGGCCCCCCGTCTTGTCATGCCGTGCCGCGCCGCGGTGGCCGCAGGAACCGAAGATCTGGATTTTTTCCGCCTAGGGGCCGAGGCATACGCCCGGTGCGAAGACATTTCGATCGACTATGCCATTATGGAGGCGGCTGAGGCGCTGCATGTTGTGCCGGTTGATTTTGATTGGTCAGATTTGGGGTCATGGCGCGCGGTTCACGCCACCGCCGAAAAGGACGGGGCCGATAATGCGTTGATCGGGGCCGCCACGCAAATTGGGTGTCACAACACGCTTTTGCGGTCCGATAATCCGGATACGCGCATCGTGGGATTGGGGCTGGACAACATTGCCGCCATCGCCGCGGGGGATGCGATCTTGGTGGCAAATATGGACGATAGCGAACGTGTAAAAGACGTTGTGGCCGAACTAAAACTGCAAAATGTGCCCCAGGCCGAAGGGTTTCGCCAATGCCACCGCCCCTGGGGGCATTACGAAACCCTATCGTTAGGCCCGCGTTTTCAGGTAAAGCGCATCGTGGTGAAACCGGGCGGTCAGCTTAGCTTGCAAAGCCACCTGCACCGCGCCGAACATTGGGTCGTGGTCGAAGGCACAGCCACAGTCACAATCGACGATGATGTAAAATTATTGTCTGAAAACCAATCGGTTTACATCCCGCTTGGCGCGATCCACCGCCTTGAAAACAAGGGCAAGGTTCCGTTGACATTGATTGAGGTTCAATCGGTCGCCTACCTGGGCGAAGACGATATTATTCGTTATGAAGACGCCTATGCTCGCGCTCCGGAATCTGTCAAAGCAGGGTGATATGTTATCGGCATTTGAAAAATCTTTTGGGGCTTATGCCATCGCCCACGGAACCAAACCAGTGGGCGATGGAAGATTGATTAAAGGCAAAACAAAAAATATCCTATGAACGATATGTTATGTCGTATGGTTAAGGGGGCCAGATTCTGATTGATCTTTGCGGTGCACGGCCAGTTGCAATAAATCGTCAAGGTCCAATCGTTTCGTGACCATGGCCAAAGCCCCGTCTGATGTTTGGGGCCATTGGTTACGGGGATGATCGACATAAAGTTCGATACCGTTGCCATCCGGATCGCGGAAATAGACCGCCTGTGAAACGCCATGATCCGATGCACCATCTAACGGAACGCCTGCATCAATCACATTTTGCACCGCATCGGCAAGGTGTTGACGTGTGGGATATAAAAATGCGGCATGAAACAACCCTGTCATGCCCTGCGCAGGGGTTACGCCGCCTTTGCTGAACCATGTGTTCAACGCGACATGATGGTGATACCCGCCTGCAGACAAAAACGCGGCTTGATCGCCCATCTTTTGCCGAAGTTTAAGCCCCAGAACATCGCGGTAAAACGCGATGGATTTGTCTAGGTCTGAGACTTTCAAGTGAATATGACCCACTGAAAGGCCGTCTGGTGCATGATATGCCATTGGAACACCTCCTTGGCCTTTAGATATAACCATCACCGCAAGTGTGAAAATATGCGCAAAAAATCATATAATGTGCATAAATGCGTGTTGGTTGACGTGTGTTTTTGATGAAATCAATTTCAGCCCAGTTTTCATTCGCGCGTCATTTCCCGGGCCCCCATACCCGTATTGCGCACATGTATTGCGCACATAGAGGTTTCTAAAAAACGTTCGGCTGTAAATTTGTCATTCGCTATACGTCTTTGATATACGAATGTTTTATGGCTGACCTATCCTTTGGTATAGCGCGCTATACCTATGGGCTCGCCGATTGACCGATATTTAACATACATAACCTTTAGATATGATTGCGAGGGTCCAATGAAAATCACCACCTATAGCGCCCAATCCGCCCAGGATATGGCAAACATTTTGGCACAACATGCGTTTCAATTTGTATCGGTGCATATGAATTGCGCCCTGGATGCCGCCCCCTTACGCGATCTGTCGCATATTCCCGCCCTGCATGGCGCGACCTCGTGCTTGGGCGCGATGACGAATGTGGGCACCAATAATGGGGTGGTTGCCTTTGCCATCGACGATGCCGAAGGCGCTTATGGCACTGCCATGGTGCCCTACGAAAACGATCCGCAAGAAGCCGCGCGCCAGGCCACGCTAAAGGCCTTGTCGCGCGCCGACCGCATGGGGGAACGGCCAGAAATTATTTGGGTATCGGGCACCCCAGGTGTGGAAGAGGCCGTTTTGGCCGGGATCGAATCGGTCACCGGAACCGATGTGCCCATCATCGGCGGAAGTGCCGCCGACAACAGTGTCGCGGGCGATTGGTTTGTATTCGACGACACCTTGCACAGCCAGGCGGGCGTTGTCGTTTCGGTTCTGTTTCCATCGGCACCTGTTTCATTTGCCTATCAAAACGGGTATTCGCCCACGGCCCATTCCGGTGTTGTCACCCAGGTCGAAGGCCGCCGGATTAAACAAATTGATGGCCGCCCGGCCCTAGACGTTTACAGCGGCTGGACCGGCGGGCAGGTTGTCGCCGACCCCGCCATGACGGAACCGCAAACAATACTATCGGCCAGCACGCTATGGCCGCTTGGGCGCGAAATTGCCCAAGTGGGCGATGTGCCCTTTTACCTGTTGGCCCATCCCGCCATGGCGCAAATGGGTGGCGAAATGGATTTGTTCGCCACCGTCGATCAGGGCGAAACCCTAACGTTGATGTCTGGCACAATCGAAGGTCTGGTCGATCGCGCGGGGCGGGTGGCCACGCTTGCCCGCGCCTCGGGCCGCGCGGCGGACCGGCCCATTGCCGGCGCTTTGATGATTTATTGCGGGGGCTGCATGTTGACCGTGCGTGATGAATTGCCCAAAGTGGTCAAAGGTGTTGATGCCGCGCTGGATGGTGCGCCCTTTGCCGGGGCCTTTACCTTTGGGGAACAAGGGGCCCTGGTGGGGGCCGGAAACCGGCATGGCAATCTGATGATTTCGTGCATCGTGTTTGGGTAAAGTGTTTGGATAAACATAATCCGGAGCCTTTGTGATGGCCGAAGACGAGCGGTTGCGCGAGGCGCTGCTCGAATTGCAGCTTCTGCGCGATCGGGAAACACGTGTTTTAGAAGATACCCAGACACTGCTGGAGTGTCTTGAAATTTATTCTGCGGCGCAGAATGCCGATGCGGCGCTGGCGTCGATTTTTGTGTCACTGGCCAATAAAATCGGCGCGGCGCGATCATTGTTCGTGCGAAAGGTCGATGACAATGCGTGCGAAATCATGGCCAGTGATACCCTGAACCTGGTGGGAACACAGTTTGCGCCGCCCATCAATCTGTTTACCCGTTCGCGAAATGTGACGGATCTTATGGTTTTGGGCGATTGGACCGGCCCGTTGGATTTTACCGCCTATGGCGGGTTGATCGTGGCCCCGGCACAAGACAACACCGCACTTTTGGTGTTCAAAGACAAACCCGGCGTGTTTGGCAAAGACAGCATGACATTAACCCAACGTTTGGCGGGGTTAACGATGCAGGCCGTGCGCAACAGTGCGATTGCAGCAGAAAACACGTTGCTTGCCTCAACCATCGCGGGATCATCGGCGGGGTTTGCAATCGCCGACGCCACGGGGCCGGACCGCCCGTTGGTATATGTTAACGCCGCGTTTGAGCGGCTGTCGGGGTATAGCGCGGCCGAGGTTTTGGGCCAAAACTGCAGGTTTTTATCCGCCGAACCCAAAAATGCCGCCGAACGGGTCCGGTTGCGCGCGGCAGTGAAAAATGCGTCGCAAGGCACGTTTTTGTTACGCAATCGCCGCAAATCAGGTGCTGAGTTTTGGAACGAGCTTACCCTGTTTCCCGTGCGTGATTCCACGGGCACAGTGCGCAATCTGGTGGCCACACAATCCGATGTCACCGAACGGGTCGAGGCCACGCAAGAACGCGATCAAATGCGCGCGCGGATGGAACGTGCCCTGGCAGCCACCGAAGGGGCGTTTTTGGTTTTGGAATCCGATGACACTGTGGCCTTTGCCAATGCCGCCGTGGGGGATTTGTTTCCAAGCGCACCATTGAATTGGGCCACGGGCACCACGTTCAAACAAAACTGGCGGTCCTATCTAAAGCACGCAAAAACCTTTCCCCATCGTGCCACGCGCCTGGTGACAACCCCCGATATTGATGGCTTGCTTACCAATCCGCGGGGTTTTGAGGTCGATTTGCCTGATGGTCGGTCAATCCTGCTGCGCGGGGCGCGGTTGGATGATGGCGGCATGGTTCTGTCGGCCACCGATGTAAGCGAAATGAAATCGGCGCAGCGGCTGTTGTCGCAGCGCCTGGCCGCGATTGAGGCCGCCACTGATGGTATCGCCATCGCGGATGAGGCCGGGCGCCTGACCTATCTAAACTCTGCCGCGGCCCTTTTGATGGGGTTTCAAACCACCGATGCCGGTTTCGGTCAGGTATGGAGCGATCGCTATGACGGTGCAAACCCGGCCCACAGCACACGAGCATTCAGCGACACCTTTACCCGCCGCGACATCACACCAAACCAAACCCATGAAATCAGCGCGTCGATTTTGGAAAACGGCGGATGTGTGATCGTGCTGCGTGACATTACCGCCCAACTGGAAACCGAAGCCCGGCAAGAGGCCTTAACCCAAGACATCATTCGCCTACAGCGGCAAGAGGCGATTGCCCAGCTAACCGCCGGAATCGCGCATGATTTCAATAATCTGCTGTCTGCGATCAACGGATCAACGGCGTTGATTGATATGATGGCCGATGTGCCGCCCGCGATCACACCGCACGTCAACCGCATTTCTGCGGCGGGCACACAAGCCGCAAAATTGGTCAATCGTTTGCTGGATGTGGGCGCGGGGTCTGAGGGCAAAGGTGTGTTTGAATTAAACTCAACCTTGGCGGATCTGCCCGCGCTGGTGCAGCCCAGCCTACCCCAACGCATCGCGTTTCATGTGTCCCCCGTGCACGACGCGCTGGTGTTGCGCGGCAATCCCGGGGCCTTGACCCAGGTTTTGATCAATCTTGCGCTCAACGCGCGCGATGCAATCGGGCCCAAAACGGGGCAGATTGATTTGCGTGTCACGCGCATTTTGGGTGATCGCGCCGATCCCGTGCAGGTGGGCACATTGAACGCACAGGGTGCTTATGCGTGTTTTGAACTGCGCGATACAGGTATGGGCATGACCGCCGAAACCCGCGCCTCGGTCTTTAAGCCGTATTTCACAACCAAAGGTCGGCAAGGCACGGGCCTGGGCCTGGCCACCGTGGCGATGCAGGTGCAATCGGCCGGCGGCGCGATTGGTCTAACCTCGGCACCAGGGCGGGGGACGACCTTTTTCATTTATTGGCCCGTTGCCCCCATTGGCAATGATCGGAAAGAATCGGTTAAGGTTGGGTCACACGATCTAACCAATATGACGGTGATTGTGGTTGATGATGACCCCCAGGTTGGCGAAGTTATCGCCGGGTATTTAGAGGCAAACGGGGCCGAGGTTGCCGTTTGCCAAGACCCCCGCGATGCCGCAGATGCCATCGCAGATGCCCCCGATGGGTGGGGCGCGTTGATAACAGATTATGATATGCCCGGCATGAATGGTGGCGAGCTAACCGCCCAAGTGCGCAAGGTGGCGCCAGATTTGCCGATCTTTGTCGTAACGGCCCTAGCGCGGCGATTGACCGATCCGCGCTTGGCCAATGGACAGGTAACTGATATTCTGCCAAAACCTGTTGATCTGGATCACCTTTGCGCCATGTTGGCGAAACACAATGCAACCTTTATGAAACACTGAACTTATGCGAATTTTATTGGCCGATGACCACGATTTGGTGCGTGAAACCCTAGCCTCGTTTTTAACAACGCAGGGTGAGTTTGAGGTGGAAATTTGCGGCACATTGGATGCGGCGCGCGATAAAATTTCCAACGATATTGCCTATGACCTGGTGCTGTTGGATTATAACATGCCTGGGATGAATGGGTTAGAGGGGTTAACCAAGGCAATCGAGCTTTCCCACGGGCGGCCGGTTGCGTTATGTCGGGCATGGCCA
>CALFSY010000131.1 GCA_937916365.1 uncultured Jannaschia sp.
CCTAAGTCATAATGTGCGCGCCGGTTTGGTGCGCGGCATGCATTTTCAACGCGGCGCGGACGCCGAGGTAAAATTGGTTCGATGCGTTTCGGGCGCTATCTATGATGTGATTGTGGACATACGCAAAGATTCGCGCACATATCTGCGTTGGTTTGGGGTCGAATTAAATGCGGAAAACGGCCGATCAATTTATGTGCCGCGCGGGTTTGCGCATGGGTATCAATCACTGACCCCTGGGGCCACAGTGCATTATATGGTCAGTGCCCCCTATGCACCAGAGGCCGAAGGTGGGTTGCGCCACGACGATCCGGCGATTGGTATCCATTGGCCGCAGACGGTAACCGACGTTTCCGTCAAAGATGCTGCCTGGCCCCTGATGGAACGCCGCGCATGACCGGCACGATCCTGATTACCGGCGCGTCCGGTTTTATTGGCAGCGCGCTTGCAAAACGATGCTTGACCGAAGAGATGCCCATAATCGCCACGGCACGCCGCCGGACCGATGTGTTGTCGCGCGATCTAGGTATTTCCGTAACACCGCTTGATGTCATGGGGGCGCTGCCCGATTTTGGGGGCGTTGACACATTGGTGCACTGTGCAACACCCAACGACATTCAATCACGGGCCGACGATGGGGCGTTACCATTGGCGGTCGTGGGCACGCAGCGATTGCTGCATCATGCAGCGCAGCACGGGGTGCGCCGTATCGTCTATCTTTCCACACTTCAGGTTTATGGGACCGAATTGTCCGGTACAGTGGATGAACAGACGCCTGTGCGATGCGAAACGCTATATGGCCTTAACCATTATTTGGGGGAGGAAGTTTGCCGCTACATCGCTCACACAACGGAGATTGATGTGGTCGTTTTGCGCCCATCAAACGTGTATGGCGTGCCCGTGGCCACAACCGTTGAACGAGACACATTGGTTCCAATGTGTTTTGTAAAAGAGGCATGCCAAACCGGTGCTGTGAGTCTTCGATCCTCGGGCCGTCAAAGGCGCAATTTCGTTTCCACAGATGAGGTGGCCGAGACCATATTAACCCTGTTAAGGGGCTTTCCGAATGGTTACAATATCGTTAACGCTGTGTCTGGGTGGACGGTCAGCATCCGAGACATCGCAGATATGGTTGGGCAGGTTTGGATGAATGAAATGGCAAAACCGTTGGACGTTAAAATTCTTTCCGAACATCCGGCACGCGCGAATGATTTTGATGTCCGATCGCTGCACACCCTGCCACGATTGTCGCCCGGCGCATCGCGCGCGCGCATGGCCAGCGTGATCACGCATCTTATTCACATGCACACACAACCATGACCGAGACACCCGTGGAAAAAGACCCGATCACCCAATTTTTTGACGAACGGCGCACCGATATTGCGGAAATGGGCGCAGACGCGGAATTTCGGCAAAAATCCATTGATTGGATGCACCACGCCGATCGTTACAAATACACCTATAATTACACCTGGATGGGCCGCCCGATCATTAAATTTCCCAATGACATGGTGATCCAGCAAGAATTGATGTGGGCATTGAAACCAGATTTAGTGATCGAAACCGGCATCGCGCACGGCGGGTCGATCATTTTCACCGCCTCTATGATGGACATGATGGGTATTGAGGGCGAGGTCGTGGGCATCGACGTCGACATTCGCCAACACAACCGTGATGCCATCCAATCACATCCGATGATGAAACGCATCACGATGTATGAAGGTGACTCAGTCGCCGATACGATGGTGGAACAGGTGCGCGCCCATACCTACGGCAAAACCTGTGTGATGGTTATCCTCGATTCCCTGCATAGCCATGCGCATGTATACAAGGAATTGCTGGCCTACGCCCCGATGACAACGGTGGGCAGTTATTGCATCCTGCCCGATACGTTTATCGAATTTTTCCCAAAGGGCTATTATGCCGATACGCGGCCCTGGGATGTGGGCGATAATCCCTATACCGCAATGCAACAATATTTGGCCGAAACCGATCTGTTCGAAATCGACAAAAGCCTAACACACAAGGCAATGATTACCGAAACGATTGATGGGTATCTTAGGCGTGTGCGGTGAGCCCCATGTTAAACATCGCAGATACGGCGCACATATCCAATCTTGCCCATATCGAAGGTTCACAACGTGGCACGAAAATCGACATCGAAGATCACGTTTATATTGATTCTTTTGTGCGCATTCGCCCCGTGGGCGGGGCGGGGCATGTGCGGATCGGACAGCATAGTTTTATCAATGCCGGCACAGTGATTTTTTCGGGCAACGGCGTTGATATCGGGCAATGGGTTTTGATTGCCCCGAACTGCACCATTGCGCCCACCAACCATGCCTATCACACACGCGAGCAAACCATCCGTGACCAAGGTTTTTTGCCCAGCAAAGGCGGCGTTGTGATCGAACGCGATGTTTGGATCGGCGCAAACTGTGCAATTTTGGATGGGGCGGTCCTGCGCCAAGGGTGTGTCATCGGGGCCGGATCGGTGGTGCGGCAGGAGGTTGAGGCATTTTCGATCCAGGGCGGCAATCCGCTGCGCAAAATTGGTATGCGACCACAGGATTGAATGGATCGGCGCAAAAATGTTGGCACCCAAACACACATACAAAGGCGCGACACCACCGACGTTTCCCCAAGATGGGGATATTGAACGATTTATCGCGGCGTTCAATACCTATGAAGATACGGCCGATTTATTCGACCGCTGCCGTGATGCGCAGGGGTTTGCATGGTGGGATTTGGTGCGATACGCTGTGCGGTTTTCAATCTGTGTTGAAAAAGGAATTATTGGTGCCCGTCAAACGCCGCCAAGGTCAATGTTCAAACGAACGCTGAATGGTCTGCGGCAAAGCGTGCGATTGGCCCGCGATGCGGTCCGTATTGTGCAGTTTGGCAGATTGAACATTAGCTGCATCCATATCTCAACACGACCCACCAATGATATTCTGGTCGCGCAAGTGCAGGCAGAGGCGGTTAAGGATGGCCAAAGCCCTTCCCCCGTTCTTCATGTTAACACGATAGGGGCGGTAACCGCCCCCGATGTGGCCATTAAAAAACAAAGCGTCGATTTTTTTATCCGCCTTGTCGCACCTTTTCTGCCCCTACCGCCCAAGGTTGATCGGCACGCCGCCGATGTGGCCGCACAAATCAAACATCAGTTCCAGACCGCCGTTGATGTGCGCGCGATTATTGCGGCCAGGTATCGGCACCATCTGGCCGCCTGGTTGGTTTGGGGTGCGCTTTTATCGCGGTTAAAAACCATGCGGCGCATTGTTTTTGTTAACGACGATACCCTTAAAACGCTTGTCCATCTGGCCAATGCAAAAGGCATAGAAACGATAGAGATGCAGCATGGTTATATGGGGCGGTCGCACATTGGGTTTTCCTACCCACCGCTGCACACTCTACCGGACACGTTGGCGCAAAAGGTCTGGATCACCCACGACACAGACGATATTGTTTATCCCGTTCCAAAGGTGACAGTGCGTATGCCGGACAAACATGCCGTTTGGGGGCAACCCGCGCGCGATATTGATGTGTTAATCGGGGGCAGCCCCACCCGGGCCAAAGATACACGCGACATTATCGCCGCCTTGGTTGATTTGGGATTATCGATTGGCGTCAAACTCCACCCCGCGCAAAATCAGGGGGCGTTTGATCAATCGCGGGCGTTTACATCACAACAGGTCACCATCCACCCCGGGCATGGGGATTTTAACGCGCTGGCCCGTCGCGCACGCATCTATGTGCCCGCAAACCCAACGTCGACCACAGTTTTTGAAGCGGTTGAGGCCGGCGCAGCCCTGATCGTGGTTGATTATGACGGGCGGAAAATGACCTCGATGATCGACAACATCGTTACACAACGGGTTGGGTCATGTCCCGCACTGCGCGACGCGGTGCTGTGCTATTTGCGCAAAAATGGAACGGATGCGCCGTTTTTGATGTCTGGGGCCAAACAATGAACCTTGATTGGGCCATACGCGCGGAAATTGACAATCGCATGGTGGTTTTCGACCATAAAACCACTGATCGCCCCCCGCGTGTGACCATAGGGATGCCCACGTTTAACCGGGCAGATACGGTTGTGCGCGCCCTTCGTGCCGTCGCGCGGCAAAGCTATCGGGATTTTGTGGTCATCGTGTCCGATAATGCCGGGCCTGACCCCGCGACCATAGCGGCGGTTCAGGGGGTGGCCAACGATTTGCCGCAGGTGCGATTGATCGCACAGAATCATAATATTGGCGCGTTGGCAAACCTGCATTTTTTACTTTCGATCGCGCAGACCGAATTTTTCATGTGGTTGGCCGACGATGATGAAATTAGCGAAACTTTTTTGGCCGATCTTGTGATGTTGCTTGATGCGCATCCGGCGGCGGTTTCGGCCATGGGGCAATGGCGTTCCATGACCAACAGTGTGGACGGCACATATCGGTCACAGGCAAAACACACCGCGTCCAACCGGATCAAACGGGTATTTCGATTTGTCATTGGCCCAACAGATGACGCCGTTTTTTATGGCCTGCACCGAACCCACCGGTTGCGAAAAGGCCGCTTTGGCGGTTTCGTGCCCCCCAATCGTGGGGTTTTGACCAACTGGTGCTATGTTTTTTTGTTTGATTTGATTTGGCAAGGGCCCATCAAATACGCACAAACGGCCACATGGATCAGCCATAATTATAGCGAAAAACACTACACCCATGCCACGGCCATGGGGGTGGTGGATCGGGTGAAAACATGCGTCCGGTGGTTGAACGTTTACGCCCTTTATTGTGCTAAAACCGCGCATAAAAATCCCGCAATGCTTTTGATAACGCTACCTGCCGCGATGTTGGGGATGGCGCGTGATATGGCCTTAGCTTTTGGGCGTGGCGTTCGCCGCATAGGTCAAAAGGTGATGGTATGACCATTGCCATGTATCCAACACATGCGGGCCGCCATATGCCCCCCACCGCCCATGTCAGCGATCGTCGCATACGTTTTGCACTTGTCGGATGCGGGCGGATTGCACACAATCATTTCAACGCAATGTCCCAACATGCCGATCGTTGTGAATTGGTTGATGTGTGCGATATTCAACCCGATGCGTTGTCAAATGCGGTGGCGCACACCGGGGCCCGCGGCCATACATCGTTGCCGCAAATGTTGGAACACACAAACGCCGATTGTGTGATCCTAACCACGCCCAGCGGGCTACACCCATCGCAAACGATTATGATCGCACAATCGGGTTTGCACGTGATGACGGAAAAACCAATGGCCACGCGGTGGCGCGATGGTCGGGCAATGGTTGATGCGTGCGATAAGGCGGGCGTGCATTTATTTGTTGTGAAACAAAACCGCCGCAACGCGACGTTACAGTTGCTTAAACGTGCGGTCGAACAAAAACGGTTTGGCCGCATTTACAGCGTGGCCATTAACGTTTTTTGGACCCGCCCCCAAGAATACTACGACAATGCAAAATGGCGGGGCACATGGGAATTTGATGGTGGCGCATTCATGAATCAGGCCAGCCATTATGTGGATCTTTTGGAATGGCTGATCGGCCCATTAGAAAGCGTGATGGCCTACACCGGCACATTGGCCCGCGATATAGAGGTCGAAGATTCAGGTGTCGCCGCCTTGCGATGGCGCAGCGGTGCAATGGGCACCTTGAACGTGACCATGTTGACCTATCCCAAAAATATGGAGGGCAGCATCACAATCATCGGCGAAAAAGGCACGGCGCGCATTGGGGGGGTGGCCGTGAATGAAATTCAACATTGGGAATTTGCCGATCCCACCCCCGAGGATGAAATGATCCAACAGGCAAATTATGCCACGACCAGTGTTTATGGATTCGGCCATCCACTGTATTATGATAACGTTATCCGCGCCCTACGCGGCGAATGCGACCCCGATACCGATGGCCGCGAAGGATTAAAAAGCCTTGAATTGCTAATCGCCATGTATCTGTCGGCCCGTGACGGCAGGCGCGTTGCCTTGCCTTTGGAATACTAACGATGCCGGATTTAGATTATTTCGCCCACCCCAGCGCGATCATCGACCCCGGCGCAAATATTGGGGCCGGATCACGGATCTGGCATTTTGTGCACATATGCGCCACGGCCCATATCGGGCGGAATGTATCCATCGGCCAAAATGGCTTTATCGGCAACAAGGTCACCATCGGCGACGGGTGCAAGATACAAAACAATATCTCAATTTACGATAACGTCACGCTTGAAAACGATGTGTTTTGCGGGCCAAGCATGGTGTTTACCAATGTGCATAACCCCAGGGCGGCCATTGATCGTAAACACGCATACCGCGATACATTGGTCAAACGTGGCGCGACACTTGGCGCCAATTCAACCATCGTTTGTGGCACAACAATCGGGCAATACGCCTTTGTCGGGGCGGGGGCCGTTGTCACACGCGATGTTGCCGCCTATGCGTTGGTTATGGGGGTGCCCGCACGCCACGTGGGATGGATAAGCGCGTTTGGCGAACGCCTGCCGCTTCCACTTACCGGCAATGCCGAAACAATCTGCCCCCATACCGGGGATCGTTATGTTTTATCGGACAACGGCCTTACAAAGGGATAGGTGGAATGCAGTTTGTCGATCTTGCCACCCAGCAAACACGATTGCGCACAGAAATTGAGGCCGGCATCGCCCGTGTGTTAGCGCACGGCAAATATATCCTCGGCCCCGAGGTGGCAGAGCTGGAATCAAACCTGGCCGCATATACCGATACCGCAAATTGCATCACAGTGGCCAATGGCACAGATGCCCTGCAAATCGCGTTGATGGCATTGGGTATAGGTGCAGGGGACGAGGTGATTATGCCGGGGTTCAGCTATATCGCCACCGCCGAAACAGTGGCGTTATTGGGCGCGCGCCCTGTCTATGTGGATATTGATCCAGCAACCTACAACATCAACGCCGCACAGATTGAACCGGCCATCACACCCCGCACCCGCGCCATCGTGGCGGTTAGCCTATATGGTCAATGCGCCGATTTTGCAGCGATCAACGCCATCGCCCACCGCCACAATTTGCCAGTGATTGAGGACGCGGCGCAAAGTTTTGGCGCAACCTATAACGGCCGCAAAAGTAGCGGCCTGTCCACCATTGGATGCACCAGTTTTTTCCCATCGAAACCATTGGGGTGTTATGGGGATGGAGGGGCCGTGTTCACCAATGACGATACCCTTGCGACAGCCATACGCCAAATCGCGCGCCATGGCCAAGACCGCCGGTATCACCATGTGCGCGTTGGTGTGAACAGTAGGCTTGATACACTGCAAGCGGCGATTTTGTTACCCAAACTCCGAATTTTGGATGATGAGATTGCCGCACGCCAACGCGTCGCAGAGCGTTACACCGAACGATTGGCCCCCCATGATGTGCAGGGGCCGATTGTTATGCCCAAACATTCCAGTGTGTGGGCCCAATACACCGTGCGTGTGAAAAACCGCCAAATAATCCAAGATGTTATGGCGCGTCATGGTGTGCCAACGGCAGTGCATTATCCCATTCCGTTGCACCGCCAGCCCGCCGTTGCCGATACTGCGGCGATCTTGCCTGTGGCTGAGGCCGCCGCGCAGACAGCCATATCTTTGCCGATGCACCCTTATTTGGATGTTGCCGCCCAATCCACCATCGTTGCGGCATTTTTGGTCGGCCTTAACGCGGCTGCGGGGGCGGTATGCGCATCTTAACCGTTTTGGGTGCACGGCCACAGTTTATAAAGGCCGCCGCCGTTTCACGCGCGTTTCAACGCGATCGCCCCGATGTGACCGAAACCATCGTCCATACCGGACAACACTATGACGCCAATATGTCAGATGTGTTTTTTGATGATCTCGATATTCCGCGCCCTGCCCATAATCTTGGGATTGGTGGGGGCAGTCACGGCCAAAACACCGGCCGCATGTTAGAACACCTTGAAACGTTGATCGTGCAAAACCGGCCTGATTGGATGCTGGTCTTTGGCGATACCGATAGCACGCTTGCAGGTGCCTTAGTGGCGGCCAAGGCCCATATCCCCCTCATCCACGTGGAAGCGGGATTGCGCAGTTTCAATCGCCGGATGCCGGAAGAAATCAATCGGGTTTTAACCGATCATGTGTCTGATCTTTTGTTTGCCCCAACCCAAACCGCAAAGGACAATCTGCGCCGTGAAGGTATCGCAGACGCCCGCATTCATGTTTTTGGCGATGTCATGTTGGACGCGGCGTTGTTTTACCGGGATCGCGCGCGACAACCCGATTGGTTTGGCGCACTTGGCATAACGGGCGATTTCGCCCTATGCACATTGCACCGTGCCGAAAACACCTCTGACCCTGCTGTGTTGGAAGCTATTTTTCGCGGTCTGGCGGCGGCACCGTTTCCGGTGATCCTGCCGGTGCATCCGCGCACGCGCAAAACGATGCACGCGCTTGGCCTTTCGTGGCCGGACACCGTGCATGCCGTTGATCCGGTCGGATATTTGGAAATGGTGTGGCTCGAATCCCATTGCCGCATTGTTTTGACGGATTCCGGTGGGGTCCAGAAAGAGGCATTTTTTCATCGCAAACCTTGCTTAACACTTCGGGCAGAAACCGAATGGGTGGAATTGGTGGCCGCAGGATGGAACAGATTGGTCGCCCATAATCCCGATGCCATCGCAGCAGGGTTAACCACCGATTGGGTGTCCGATCATGCGCCCGATCTTTATGGCCATGGGGATGCGGCACGGCGCATTGTGATGGCGATTCGATGAATATATCCAATGGTCAAACCGCCCCGTCGCGCCATGTGCGCATCGCGCATTTGACCGTCTATCGTGATTTGCCTGACGGGATTCGCAAACAACTTAGCGCCGAACATAATGCCACGCGCGCCATCATCGGCGCGGATTGGACCACACGTGCCATTCATGGCGGTGCCGCCCGCACAGGGTTTGAACGCCGGATCCCGATGCCTTTTCGGGCTATTATGTTGCGTAACCTTTACGGGTGGATCATTGCGCGACGATTGGCGCGGACGCATGATGTTGTTCTGCTGCGGCACATGCCGTTTGATCCCTTTGTGTTTTTCTTTGCTCCGTTCATTCGCAATCGGGTGAGTGTGCATCATTCCAAGGAGGTTGAGGAATTGCCCCTGATCCGCACGGGTGTGAAAGGGCGGTTTGCCGCCAGGCTTGAAACCTACACAGGCCGAGCGGCGGTGCGGTATGCGATAGGGGTTTTAGGGGTGACAGGCGAAATCGCACAGCATCAGGTTAATACACGCGCGCAGGGCAAACCTTGGTCTGTTTATGCCAATGGAATTGACCTCGACAGTGTGCCGCCGCTTGCCGATAATCGATCCGGCGGTATTGTTCAGGTGGCCTTTATTTGCAACACGTTTAGCGCGTGGCATGGGCTTGATCGATTGATGGCGGCGGTGGCAAAGGCGCCCCCGATGTTCGGGGCATTTGTTATCCATCTGATTGGAACATTGTCTGATACGCAACGCGCCGAAATCAATGCCATGGGTCCGCAGGCGCATCTTTTTCGCATACATGGCCATTTAACAACTGTGGCTTATCGTACCCTTTTGGCAGAATGTGATGTTGGTTTGGGATCCTTGGCGATGGATCGTCAAAACCTACGCGAAGGCACAACGTTAAAGGTGCGCGAAATGTTGGCGATGGGTCTGCCGGTGTATTCTGGGCACAAAGATGCCGCATTGCCGAACGATTTTGCCTACTACGCCCATCGCCGCACAGTAGACATTGATGATTTATGTGAATTTGCCCGCACAATGAAACCCCATAACAGGTTAGATGTGCGACAGGCCGCAGCACCCTACATTGAAAAGGCAGCGGCGATGCAAAATGTTGTTGAATGGTGCTGGACGCTTATCCCCGTACATACGGCAGGGGCGGATTTTTCACCGCCCCCTCAACATCACCACGCGGCAGAAGGTTAGGGTGATCCATGTGCGGAATTGCCGGTTTTCTGGGCGGTGTGGGGGCAAATGAACGCCATGGGGATGTTGTGCGGCGCATGGGCGATACACTGGCCCATCGCGGCCCCGACGGGTCGGGTGTTTGGGCCGATCCGGTTGCTGGTGCTGCCTTGGCGCACCGGCGGCTGGCGATTTTGGATGTATCGCAGGCGGGGCAACAACCTATGCAATCGGCCAACGGGCGGTATGTGTTGGTGTTTAATGGTGAAATTTACAACCACCTGGATTTAAGGGCCGATTTGGCGGCTGCGGCGTGTGCGCCGGAATGGCGCGGCCATTCGGATACCGAAACACTGTTGGCCGCGATCGAAGCCTGGGGCGTTGAACACAGTTTGCGGCGCACGGTGGGCATGTTTGCCTTTGCGTTGTGGGATCGCGGCGCGCGTGCGTTATGGCTGGCGCGGGATCGTTTTGGTGAAAAACCGCTGTATTATGGTTGGTGCGGTGGAGCGTTCGTGTTCGGATCGGAATTAAAGGCGTTGCGCGCTCATCCTGGGTTTCAAAATGCTGTGTGCCGCCGTGCGCTGGCACAGTATTTTCGGATGATGTATATTCCGGCCCCTTTTAGCATTTATGAAAGCATTTATAAACTTGAACCTGGATGTTTGCTGCATGTTGAAGGGCAAGGGCAAAGCGTCACATCCCCCCCATCACAGCCTTTGCGCGGCGGCGATCATCACGGGCCTATCGAATGTCGTCGATGGTGGGCGTTTTCCGATACAGTAATGCGGGCACGACACACCCCCATCATAGATGAAAACGAAGCGCGCCATGAGGTAGAGGCAGGTTTGCGTCGTGCCATTAGGCGGCAATCACTGTCGGATGTGCCGTTGGGCGCATTTCTAAGCGGTGGGGTGGACAGCACATTGATTGTTGCGTTGATGCAGATGCAATCCCCTCGGCCCGTCAAAACATTCACCATGGGCTTTGAAGATGCCGCGTATGACGAAGCCCCCCATGCGCGGGCCGTGGCGCACCATTTGGGCACCGATCATACGGATATGATGGTGACCACGGCCGATGCGCGGGCCCTGATCCGCGACTTGCATCATATCTATGACGAACCCTTTGCCGATTCATCGCAAATTCCCACCCTATTGGTGTGTAGTATTGCGCGACAGCACGTGACAGTGGCGTTGTCCGGCGACGCAGGCGACGAATTGTTTGGCGGTTATAACCGATATATCTGGGCCCCGCGTATTTGGAACAAGGTTCGATACCTGCCGCTAGTTTTACGAAATGCGTTTGCGGTGGGTTTGACGGGGATTTCGCCCCAGGGGTGGGAAAAGGGCGCGGGCGCCTTGGGCCGCCTTGGCGTGCCGATTGGGGGGATCGCGCGTTTGGGGGAAAAAGCGCATAAACTGGGGTCACGCCTGCGACATACCCGATCATTCGATGATTTTTACGTAGCGTTGGTGTCGGAATGGCCGCCTTCGGCGCATCTCGTAAGGGGGGGTGACCCAAACGATGCGGCTTTGCCGCCCGCCATGCGGGATGATATTCCCTTGGGTATTGGCGGGGCCACCGATCTTATGATGTATCGTGATACCCTGTCTTATTTGCCCGATGATATTTTATGCAAGGTTGACCGGGCCGCGATGGCCCATGGTCTGGAAACCCGTGTGCCGTTTTTGGATCACGATGTTGTCGAATTGGCCTGGCGCCTGCCCACATCGATGAAGATTGAGGGGGCAGAAGGCAAAAAAATTCTGCGGCGCATTTTGTATGACCAGGTGCCACGTGTGTTGATTGATCGACCAAAAGCAGGGTTCGCAATGCCCATCGGGCAATGGTTGCGCGGCGATCTGCGCGATTGGGCCGAAGCGTTGCTTAATGAAACGCGCCTGCGCCGAGAAGGGTATCTTGATCCAACGACCGTGCGCGCGGCTTGGGCGCGGCACCTGCGCGGCACGCATGATCATTCCGCCCAGGTGTGGAGCATTTTGATGTTTCAATCTTGGTTGGAGGCCACGCTATGACGCACTGTGGTATAGGGGCGTGGTTAGAATGATACCCTATTGGATTATGTTTTTTATCCCATCCCTTGTTGCGTTAGAGGCACGCCCGATTGCGCGCTACAACGTTGATGGAACGCGCCGCGTGGCGATCAAACCCATTTGGATTTTCGCGGTGATTATCACCATCGCACTGATCGGTTTCAGATTTGAGGTTGGCGGTGATTGGTTCACATATGCGGGGTATTTGGAACGCGGGCGGTTTTTATCGTTTGCAGATTTGTTTTATCAGGCCGACCCCGGATATGTGGCATTGAATATAGTGGCCGCCAGGTTGGGCGTGGGCATGACAGGGGTCAACATTGCCTCGGCTATGATTTTCACGGCGGGTTTGGTGGTGTTTTTACAAACGTTGCCGAGGCCTTGGTTGGGGCTTAGCTGTGCGATCCCTTATCTCGTGATTGTTGTTGCAATGGGGTATACGCGCCAATCTGTGGCGCTTGGGTTTGTTATGCTGGGTTTGGTCGCGCTGCGGCGGCAGCGTGTGAAAACGTTTATTTTATGGGTGATCCTGGGCGCGTTGTTTCATAAAACAGCGGTTTTATTGTTGCCCATCGGGGCGATGATTTCCACACGCGCGCGTATTCAACACATCGGTTTGGTGGGTTTGGCGGCATTCGCGGCTTATGATGCTTTTTTGGCGCGACACGCCGAACAGTTGATTGACGTTTATATTGTTGAACAACTGACCAGTTCGCAGGGCGCTTTCGTTCGGTTGTTTATGAATGCGGTGCCTGCGGCGTTGATGCTATTTTTCGGGCGAAATTTGGCCATGACACCCACGGACCGAAAAATTTGGCGATTATTTTCATGGATAGCACTGTTTATGTTGGGGGCATTTTTTACAACGGGGTTTTCAACCGCGCTTGATCGGATGGCGTTGTATCTTATTCCGTTGCAACTGGTGTTATTCAGCCATCTGCCCGATGCGTTAGGCGTGCGGAATAGGCGGAATACGACATTTGTTTTTTTGATCGTGTTTTATTACGCACTTGTGCAATTTGTCTGGCTGAACTTTGCCGCCCATGCGCCGTATTGGTTGCCGTATCAAATGGGATTTTCTCTAAATTAGCGGCGAAATGCGGTGCGCGATGACCATCATTGAAACGGATACATTCCAAATCAACATAAGGCATGAAACATGAAAAAAATCGGTGTGATCGGGCTTGGGTATGTGGGGCTGCCGTTGGCGGTTGAATTTGGCAGACACCGGCTCGTGACGGGGTTTGACATTAAGGCAGACCGCATTGCCGCCTTGCACAAAGGCCACGACGAAACGCAAGAGGTCAGCGTCACAGACCTCGCGTCTGCGCGCGACCTGAGCTTTACAACCGTGGCCCAAGATCTTGCCGATTGTGCGATTTATATTGTCACGGTGCCCACGCCGCTTGACACGAACAAACAACCCGATCTTGGCCCGCTTTTGACGGCATCCGAAATCGTGGGATCAGTTTTGAAACCTGGTGACATCGTGATTTATGAATCCACCGTGTATCCTGGTGCCACCGAAGAGGTGTGCGTGCCGGTTTTGGAAAACGTATCCGGTTTGACGTTCAACACCGATTTTTTCGTGGGCTATAGCCCCGAACGTATCAACCCCGGTGATAAATCGCATCGTCTTCCCGACATCCGCAAGGTAACATCGGGTTCGACCCCCGCCATTGCCACAGAAATCGATGCCCTGTATGCGCAGATCATCACGGCAGGCACCTTCAAAGCGCCGTCAATCCGTGTGGCAGAGGCGGCGAAAGTTATCGAAAACACACAACGTGATCTGAACATCGCGTTGGTCAATGAACTTGCGCTTATTTTTAACCGGATGGGCATTGATACCGCTGCGGTTCTTGAGGCAGCGGGCACGAAATGGAATTTTTTACCCTTTCGTCCGGGTCTGGTCGGCGGCCACTGCATCGGGGTGGATCCTTACTATTTAACCCATAAGGCCGAGGCGATTGGGTATCATCCCGAAATCATCCTGGCCGGGCGGCGGCTGAACGATGGTATGGGCCTTTATGTGGCAAACCAGATGATCAAAGCGATGATGAAATGCGGCCACCGGATGATCGGGGCGCGTGTATTGATCTTGGGGTTGACCTTTAAGGAAAACTGCCCTGATTTGCGCAACACACGGGTCATTGATGTGATCCGCGAATTGCGGGAATTCGGTATTGATGTTGATGTGCACGACCCTTGGGCCAATGCCCATGCGGCCGGTGCCGAATATGGTTTGGATTTGATCGCCGAGCCCCAGAAAAATGTTTACGAAGGCGTTTTGCTGGCCGTGGCGCATGAGAATTTCAAAGCCATGGGCGCGGGCGGAATACGCGCCTTTGGCCGTGAGGGGCATGTTTTTTTTGACCTGAAATCGGTTTTCCCGCAGGATGAATCAGACCTTAGGTTGTAGCCAATGCATCGCCGTGCGCCCACATAACCACACAACAGCCCCTTGAAATCATCAAGCGACACGCATAAGCGATAAACCGGCGCCGCCTTAGCTCAGTTGGTTAGAGCGCTGGATTGTGGATCCAGAGGTCCCCCGTTCAAGCCGGGGAGGCGGTACCATTCCCCACAGGCGTTGTGTATTTTGCCCCACGACTGTGGATAAGATACCATTTACCACCCTAAACAATCTAAATTTAGGGTGCATATCTCACATATATATTTGATCGCTGCCGCACGTGATCTATATTTATGCAAATATACTAAGATGATAAGGTTGAGTTTAAGGAGTGTGCGGGTATGCCAAATGACCGTGGCCTTCGCGAGATTGGGCCAGACAAATCGCTTTTGCTGGTTGACGATGATGACCCTTTTTTGCGGCGCTTGCAAAGGGCCATGGAAAAGCGCGGTTTCGAGGTTAATGTTGCAGATTCCGTTGCGGCAGGGCGGGCGATTGCATTGGCCCACCCCCCGGCCTACGCGGTGATTGATCTGCGCCTAAAGGATGGCAATGGGTTAGATGTGGTTGAAACCCTGCGCGAATGCCGCCCAGATAGCCGGATTGTGATGTTGACGGGATATGGCGCCATCGCCACGGCGGTGGCGGCGGTTAAAATCGGCGCGACGGATTACCTGCCTAAACCGGCCGACGCAAACGACATTATTGCGGCCCTTTTATCCCAAGAGGAAGAAATGCCACCCCCGCCGGAAAATCCGATGTCCGCCGATCGCGTGCGTTGGGAACATATCCAACGTGTGTATGAATTGTGTGATCGCAACGTATCGGAAACCGCGCGCCGATTAAACATGCACCGCCGCACGTTACAACGCATCCTGGCCAAACGATCGCCGCAGTAAAATAGAAACAGTTGTTCAAATAAAGTATCTAAAAATTTATCTAATTTTAATTGAAATTTACAATTAGTGGATCTGGAGTAATAGTTACGACATATTCGATATTAACACAAAATGTAGTTATGCTCGAACTCGATTCGACTCAATACTGTATCAATAGTAGGAGGAATATCGTTTGGGCACAGCCGATTCGATGTCATTTCGCCCAAGCAATGATTAAAACTATCATCCTATTAGGGGGATTAATTAATGATTGATCTATCTAGACTACCAACAAATCCAAACGAACCTGTCACGCCAATGTGTTTGGATGTGGCGAGAATGATTTGGGACTTGAAATTGCAGGGCCACAAACAAAGTCGTATTGCCGCGGCTCTTGACGTAAACCCTGGACGTGTTGCTGAGGTCTTGACTGGTCAAAGATACCCGGAAGCTCGTCCCGATTTTGTCTGATCTATTTAGATATATTGAAGATAAAGTTTCACTTTATTAGTGAATCATTCACACTTCATGCGATTAAGGCAGATTCTGATTATACCGTCACTTGCGCCCCATACCGCGCGGCAACTTTCTCGACCACGCCCTCGGCGCTTAACGCCTCGCTGTCGCCTGTGCGGCGGTGGGTCAGTTCGACCTGACCTGCCGCTAAACCGCGGGGCCCCACCGTGATGCGCCAGGGCAGGCCGATCAAATCCATGGTGGCGAATTTTGCGCCGGCGCGTTCCGCGCGGTCATCATACAGTGGCTCTAACCCCAGATCGGCAAACGCACGATACAAGGTTTCGCACGCGGCGTCGCACGCGGTATCGCCCTGTTTCAAATTCACGATGCCCACATGGAATGGCGTTACGCCTTCGGGCCAAATGATGCCCGCCTCATCATGCGATGCCTCGATAATCGCACCCACCAGGCGGCTGATCCCGATGCCGTGGGATCCCATGTGAACGGGCACGCGATTGCCGGTGTCGTCGGTGACCATGGCGCCCATGGCATCGGAATATTTTGTTCCGAAATAAAAGATTTGGCCAACCTCGATCCCCCGTGCGGTGCGTTGCCGTTCGGCAGGGATTTGGGCAAACAGGGCCGGATCATGTGTTTCATCCGTGCGGGCATAGCGGGCGGTAAACTCCTGCAAAACCGCCTGGCACTGCGCAGGATCGTCATAGTCAATGCGCCGGTCGCCAAACGTGAGGTCGGTAATCGCGCTGTCATAGAAAACCTCGCTTTCGCCGGTGTCAGCCAGCACCAGGAATTCGTGCGTGTTGTCCCCCCCAATCGGCCCTGAATCGGCGCGCATGGGAATGGCCTGCAACCCCATGCGTTCATAGGTGCGCAGATAACACACCAAATGCCGATTATACGCGTGCAGCGCGGCATCTTTCGTCAGATCGAAATTATAGCCGTCTTTCATCAAAAATTCGCGCCCCCGCATGACCCCAAACCGGGGGCGGATTTCATCGCGGAATTTCCATTGGATATGATAGAGCGTGAGCGGCAAATCCTTGTAACTGTTGATATGGGTGCGAAAAATATCGGTAATCAATTCTTCGTTGGTGGGCCCATATAACATATCGCGACCATGGCGATCTTGCACGCGCAACATTTCGGGGCCATAGGCGTCATAACGCCCCGATTCGCGCCACAGCTCCGCCGATTGCAGGGTGGGCATCAACATCGGGATATGCCCGGCGCGGGCCTGTTCTTCATGCACGATCCGCTCAATCTTGCGCAAAACCTTATACCCTAGGGGCAGCCAGGCATAAATCCCCGCCGAGGTTTGTTTGATCAACCCCGCCCGCAGCATCAACCGATGGCTCACAATCTGTGCCTCGGACGGTGTTTCCTTTGAAACCGGCAGGAAATAGCGGGACAGGCGCATGGGTGGCGGGCCTTTCACGATTTAAGATAACAATTCGTTTAGGGGAAAGGAGATAAGCCCACAAGATACCCCGCCAAGAACACCCCCCCTGCGCCATCCACCGCCGTTGCATTATAGTGCGACACTATTGTCATACCCACCGCGTTGAAGAGCATACCACGGGCGCTAGATCCCCCATCATGTAGCTACATGCCAACCCTAAATCTCTAAGGATTATAAGCCATGTTCAAAACAAAACTTGCCGGCGCCCTAACCGCGGCGACCCTATGTGCGTCGGCCGCCACCGCAGATACCATCGTTGATATTGCCGCCGGGGATGAACGTTTTTCAACCCTGGTCGCCGCCGTAGGGGCCGCAGAATTGGCCGAGGCGCTTTCAGGGCCGGGGCCTTTTACAGTGTTTGCCCCCGTGAACCAGGCGTTTGAGGCCTTGCCCGAGGGCACGGTTGAAACCCTGTTACAACCGGAAAACCGCGATCAGTTGACCGCCGTTTTGTTGTATCATGTCGATGATCGGGAACTCACGTCTAATATGCTACCAGCGGGGTCAACACCCATTCGCCCGATGTTAGAGGATGCGCGCCTGTGCATCACGGCGGGTTCTGATGGCGTAACGATTGCCGATTCAACCGGTGAAGCCGCGAACGTTATCATCGCGGATATTCAGGCCGATAACGGCGTGATCCACGTAATTGATAAGGTGCTGTTGCCAGGCGAAACCTATCCTGCCTGCCATTAATTAACGGCTAGATAAAAACCAACGGCCCCAAACGTTTTAGGTCATCTTTCCATGCCTGCCACGAAAAATGAACGCGCGTTTGGGGCAAAGTTAGTAAAGCAAGTATCACACCCCACCTGCAAGCCGTGTGGAAAAAAGCATAGATATT